>NZ_CP010681.1:3475000-3607181 GCF_002407245.1 Phaeobacter piscinae
GGTTGATACGCTGGCGATTGCCCGCAAACGCTTTCCTGGCTCGCCGGCGACGCTGGATGCGCTCTGCCGCCGCTTCAATATCGACAACAGCAATCGAACATTGCACGGCGCGTTGCTCGATTCCGAAATCCTGGCCGATGTCTATCTGGAACTGATCGGGGGGCGGCAGCCTGATTTTGGCCTTTCAACCTCCAATGACAAGGCCAGCAGCGGGGCGACGGTGACAGATGACTGGCGCCCGACCGCCCGGCCCTCCCCGCTGCCGTCGCGGTTGACAGAGAAGGAACAGGAGGCACATGCCAAGTTTGTTGCAAAAATGGGGGATGACGCCCTTTGGAACGGCGCCGGTAGCTGATCCCTGACCCTAGGTCCTGAATGCAAAAACGCCGCTGAAAACAGCGGCGTTTTCCATATCCGAATTTGGCGAGCTCTTATTGCTGCGGCTGTTCAGCGGCCTCAGCCTGCTGACGGCGCGCCAGTTCGTTGCGGTAGATCGCGACGAAATCGATATTGTCGAGGTTCAGCGGCGGGAAACCACCGTCGCGGGTGACGTCGGACACGATGCGACGTAGGAACGGGAAGAGCATACGCGGGCATTCGATCAGCAGGAACGGGTGCAGCTGATCTTCGGGAATGCCGGAGATGTTGAAAATCCCGACGTATTCCAGTTCCAGAACGAAGAGGACGACATTGCCTTCTTTGTCCTTGGACTCGATGTTCAGTTTGGTCATCACCTCATACTGGTTTTCCGCCTGACGCTTCTTTGCATCAAGGGCAACCTGCACGCTGACATCGGGCTGAACGTCAGCGCCGACGCCTTTTTGTGCCATGACGTTTTCGAACGACATGTCGCGGATGAACTGGCCCAGGATATTCATCTGGACTTGCGGCTGCTGCACGCCTTCTGTTGCGCCGTTTTCGGCCATGAAGCTACTCCTAAACTATGTTTTGCCCGTGCTTATCAGCTTGGCGGCGGTACCTCAACGGGGGTGTCGCGCCACCCGCCTAGCCTTGCCCATCAACCCAGCCGGAGGGGCCTTTTCGCGGTCGATCCTTGCTGACGTCTTCATAGTCTGCATCAATGATATCGCCCTGCGGTTTAGGGGAATTGTCGCTCGGATAGCTGCGGCCGTGCATGCTGCCAGGGCCCATCTGGAACCGGGCCACCGTCATTTTTGAGCGGAGGTAGCGATAAACGGCAATACGTATCTGCGGGACCAGAAGGGCGAAGCCAACCGCGTCTGTGAAAAACCCAGGCGTAAGCAGCAGGGCACCGGCCACCAGGATCATGGCGCCATGCGCCAGCGGCTCGGTGGGGTCGTTCAGCTGTTCGAAAGAGCTACGAAGCTGGCCGAGGGCCAGCCGGCCCTGCGTACGGACCAGCCAGGTTCCCAACACGGCTGTCAGCACCACGATGGCCAGCGTTGGCCAGAGGCCGATCGCGCCACCGACTTGAATAAAAAGTGCGATTTCAATGATCGGAACCATCAGAAAGGCGAGAAAGAGATACATGCTGGGTTTCCTCAGAACTTGCGCGGGACGGTGGACTTGCGCCGACCCGTCACCTACATAAGGTTGGAACGCTTTAGTTTCAAACGAAGCATGAACATCTACCGTAGAGGTTGTTATGGAGTCGCCCGTGATTCAGCTGTTGGTTTTGGCCGGTATTGCCGTGTTTTTGATCCTACGCCTGAAAAGCGTTTTGGGCACCCGCGAAGGGTTTGAAAAGCCGGCTGTGCCGCAGGCTGATCGCCAGAACCGACGCCCCGAACTTGAGGTGATCGAAGGCGGGCCGGATCACGACATCGTTGACTACGTCCCTGAGGACAGCCCCCAGGCCAGCGATCTTGCCGCGATGAAGAAGGCCGAACCATCCTTCGAGGTGCGCGAGTTCGTGCAGGGTGCCCGCGGCGCATATGAAATGATCCTGATGGCCTTTGAACGCGGCGAGCTGGATGATATTGAAGCTTTCCTCGCGCCCGACGTCTTTGACAGTTTTGTCACCGCTGTTGCCCATCGTGAGGATCAGGGGCTGACGATTGAGGCGGAATTTATCGGTGTCCGCGAGACGACGTTGACCGACACCAGCTTTGATCCGGCAACTGGCGATGCACAGATTACGATGCGGTTTGTCGCTGAGTTGACCTCGGTTGTGCGTGATCGCGGTGGAGATATTGTTGAGGGTGATCCCAAGGCGGTGAAACGCCAGAAAGACACTTGGGTCTTTGGCCGTACCATGGGTAGCGCGGACCCGAACTGGCATCTGGTCGCCACGGACGCATGATGCGTGGGCTTCGGCGGGCACTTTGTGCGCTGGCTCTTGGAGCTGGCGCATATTTGTTTCCGCAGGGCGGACAGGCGGAAACCAGCTACACCATGCTGTCCTTCGCTCAGCTGGAGGGCTGGGCAGAGGATGACCACAAAGCGGCGTTGGGTGCATTTCTGCAGACTTGCCGGGATCTGAATGATCCCGACTGGCGTGCGCTCTGTGCGTTGGCCAACGAACAAGACCCAAAGGCCGCGCGCGGCTTCTTCCAGCTGTTCTTTCGCCCAGTCCTGATTGAAGACGGCGCGCCAGCGCTGTTCACCGGCTATTTTGAACCCGAACTCTCGGGTGCGCGCCGGCCCAGCTCGCGTTACCGGTACCCGGTTTATCGCCAGCCACCGGAGGCGCGCAAGATCAGCCAGTGGCTGACACGACGCGAGATGCTGACAAGCGGTGTGATGGAGGGGCGCGGATTGGAAATCGCCTGGGTGGACGATCCGGTAGAGCTGTTTTTTCTGCAAATTCAGGGATCTGGGCGAATTCGCCTGCCTGATGGGTCGTCGATCCGTGTCGGCTACGGTGGTGCAAACGGCCATGAATACCGGTCCATCGGCACCGAATTGGTCCGTCGCGGTATCTACAATATCCATCAGGTCAGCGCCGCAGTGATCAAACGCTGGGTGCGGCGCAACCCTCTCGCCGGCGAGGATCTCCTGATGCACAATCCCTCGTATGTGTTTTTCCGCGAGGTGAGCCGCATCCCCGCCTCTGCCGGCCCGCTGGGGGCAATGAACCGTTCGGTGACCACCCTACGCAGTCTGGCAGTTGATCCACGTTTCACGCCGCTGGGTGCGCCGGTCTGGTTGGAAAAAGACGGAGCAAAGCCGATGCGCCGGCTGATGATTGCGCAGGATACCGGATCAGCGATTAAGGGCGCGCAGCGGGCCGATGTGTTTTTTGGCAGCGGTGACGAAGCCGGAATTGAGGCCGGCAAGCTGCGAGATCCCGGCCGCATGGTGGTTCTGCTGCCTATTCAGCGTGCCTATGCGTTGCTACCGGGAGACGATTGATGACCCGCCGCAAACTGACATCTGAGGAAATCGACCTCTGGCACCGCGTCGCCAAACAGGCGGAGCGGCTACATCCCAAAACACGCACCGCTCCTGCCACTGCCCATTTGCCAAAACCAAAGCCGACAAAATCGCCGCTTCCGCCGCAGGAGCGGTTCACGCCAGAGCTGTTCGAGTTGGGGTCCAAGGCGGGATCAAAGCCGGCCAGGCATGATCTGAAGCCAAGTGTCACCAGTGGTCTGATCGCCGCGCCGATGCAGATGGACGGCAAGGCCTACCGCAAGATGAAACGCGGCAAACTGAAGCCTGAGGGTAAGCTGGATCTCCATGGAATGCGGGTTGATTCCGCCCATCCGGCGCTGGTTGGTTTTGTCCTGTCAGCGCATTCTGCCGGCAAGCGGCTGGTGCTGGTAATCACCGGCAAGGGGAAGGATCGCGACGAACCCGGCCCGATGCCGGTTCCCCGTGGCGTGTTGCGGCACCAGGTGCCGCAGTGGTTGTCGCTGCCGCCATTGTCGCAGGTGGTGCTTCAGGTGACGCCGGCCCATGTCAGCCATGGTGGCGGCGGGGCATATTACGTCTATCTGCGCCGCCACCGCTGAGACCGGTTCAAGGCGCTTGGCTCAGCGATCTTCGCCGCGATAGACATTTGCTTGATAGTTTTCTGACAGTGTAATCTCGACGGCGTTGTCCTCCTTGTCGACCACCAGTCGACCGGGGAACAGGCGCTGGATCGAGAGCGCCTCGCGGTCGAAGGCCGCAGCAGTCTGGCGCGCCGAATTGAGGATGGACAGCACCGCCGGTGAGGTTGCAGCCACAAAATGCCCGGATTCCGCGGTATCGGCATAGGCCGTTGTATCGACCACTTCGATGGGCAGCTCAGACACGTCATCCAGTGATTTCAGATTGCCGAGCCGGCCCCGGTTGTGGGTTCCACGCAGGCGTTGCGACAGGTTCAGCACATTGTCCTTGCGCGACACCATTACGACAAATGGCTGCGGCACCGGATCAATCCTGCGCATCTGGCTGCGGAAGACTTCGACATCCAGATCCGGCGACATCAGGATCACCGCACCAAGGTTTTTGCTGCTCCAGCCGGGTGTCTTGATCTCCATTTGGCGCATGGTTTCCATCACCAGCTGCGATCCCATGGAATGTGCCACCAGCACCACGCGGTTGGACACACCGGGTTTCAGATTGCGCAGCAATTGTTCCAGGCCATCACGTGCGAATAACACGCTGTCGCCGTCGTAGGCATAGCCCAGAGGATTGCCCTGACTGGGCCAGGAATAAATGATCGTGGCGCCGGGAATGTCGATGTCATTGGTTAGCTGTGCGGCCCGGAATGCAGTCTCGGCCTGGGTTGAGTTGAACCCATGCACAAACACCGTAATGTCGCGCTCCCCGACAGGATAGGCTGACAGTTCTTGAGCGATCCGACGGTTCAGCTCAGCCATCCCATCCAGCCGCTTCCGGCCGGCCATGGTGAACTGGGTTTCGGGGTTGGGCTCGGCATAGGCAAAATCCAACTGCCCCGGAGAATGAGTGGGCGGGATGGATACTGTCAGCTCCAGCAGGCGCAGAGTATCAGATCGTTCCGGGCCAAAGGTGCCATTGGGCAGCGGTTCACGAGTGGTTGCGCCGAATATGGTTTTGGCTTTGCCGATTTCCAAAGCGTCCGGAACGGTTGGGGTAAAGGATCTATCAGTGCATCCAGCTGCAACAATCAACACGATGCAAAGACGGGAAAGGACTCGTGAAAAACGCATGTTTCGGACCACCAATTGACAATGGCGGCAGGCTACTGGGCGCCCACCGCCATGTCCACTGGTTGCGCAGGCGCCCTAACGGCGATCAGAGTACGTATCGGCTGACATCTGCGGATTTGGTCAGCTCACCCAGGTTCTTGCGGACAAATTCGGCATTCACGGTGACCGTTTCACCTGAACGATCCGGTGCGCTGAAGGACAGTTCCTCGAACACACGTTCGATCACCGTATAAAGACGCCGTGCGCCGATGTTCTCAACGGTCTGATTGACCTCGGCTGCAATCTTTGCCAGCGATGCGATCCCGTCATCGGTGAAGCTGACAGTCACCTCCTCAGTACCCAGCAGAGCAGTATATTGCAGCGTCAGCGCATTGTCCGTCTCGGTGAGGATACGCACGAAATCCTCTTCGCTAAGCGCGCGCAGATTGACACGGATCGGCAGGCGGCCCTGCAGTTCGGGCAGCAGATCTGATGGTTTGGCAATATGAAATGCACCCGAAGCGATAAACAGGATATGGTCGGTTTTGATCGGACCGTGCTTGGTCGACACGGTGGTGCCTTCAATCAGGGGCAGCAGATCGCGCTGCACCCCCTCGCGGCTGACGTCGCCGCCACGCGCGTCTTGGCGGGTGCAGACCTTGTCGATTTCGTCGAGAAACACGATGCCATTCTGTTCAACAGATTCAAGCGCCGCCTTGGTCACGGTCTCATCGTCCAAGAGCTTGTCCGCTTCTTCGCCGATCAGCACATCATAGCTGTCAGCAACAGTCATCTTCTTGCGCGTGGTGCGTCCGCCCATCGCTTTCCCGAACAGATCGCCGAGGTTCATCATGCCCATGTTGCCACCCGGCTGGCCGGGGATTTCGAACATGCCCCCCATCGGGTTGGAGGTGTCAGAAACATCCAGTTCGATGATGGTATCATCCAGCTCGCCGGCTTTCAGCTTCTTGCGGAACATATCGCGGGTGGCATCTCGGGCGTCGGTGCCGGCGATGGCATCGATCACCCGTTCTTCAGCAGCCTGACGGGCCTTGGCCCTTACGTCATCGCGCATGTGTTCGCGCGTTTGGACAATGGCGATATCCACCAGATCCCGGATGATCTGTTCCACGTCGCGACCGACATAGCCAACCTCGGTGAATTTGGTGGCTTCCACCTTGATGAAGGGCGCGCGAGCCAGTTTTGCCAGCCGGCGAGAGATCTCGGTCTTGCCGACACCGGTGGGTCCGATCATCAGAATATTCTTGGGGTAAACTTCGTCGCGCAGGTCATCGCCCAGCTGCTTGCGGCGCCAGCGGTTGCGCAGTGCGACAGCAACCGCCCGTTTGGCATCAGTCTGGCCGATAATGAAGCGATCCAGTTCAGAGACGATTTCGCGAGGGGTGAGGTCAGTCATGAGAGGTCCGTTTCAGTGAGCGGGCGGCAGCCGGTCCAGCGGCAACACCCGTGAGAGAGGGGAAATCAGCAAGGCCCGGATCCGTGCCCAGAAGGCACCAAGGATCACCAGGAACAGGCCCAGCACAAGAATGGTTGTCGCGGCGCCGTCGCCGTCGAAGACTGTGGCCGCCAAGGTAACGCTGTAACCGATCGCAGCAATCAGAAATGACCGCCGGTCAATGATGATCGCAACCAGCGCGAAGGCGAAGAGCACGGCCATCAGCGCCAGATTTGCGCTGGACGTGCCGCTGTCCAGCAGGCTGAGAGCGATGGTGTTGACCAAGGCGGGGGCGGCGACCACGTGCAGCCAGAAACCTTGCGCAGAGCGCCGGGTCACCCGGTGCGGATCGCTCAGATCAAACAGCATCGCCACCGCAAAGACGCCGACGCCAACCAGCAGGGTTACCCAGGCAAAGGGGCCGGAGGCTGACAGTAGAAATAGATCACTCATGCCAGTCAGGCTGCCGGATTGGTTTGCAGCCAGCATCAGCGCCAGCGTGAACACGCCAAGCGCGATCAGCGCCATCGCAAAGGGAACGCGAAACCGCAGCCAGTAGATCGCAATTGAGACGGTGGTTAACGCAACAGCCAGCGGCAGGCTGGAATAGTCTCCCTGCGCGACCATGAACACCTGCGAATATTCCGCCGAAAGCCCGACGCCGGCATTCAGGGTCCAAAGGATCGAAAGCGCAATCGCCGGCGCGACCATACGACGACGGCGGATGAAATACTCACTCAGCACCCATAATACCACGGCCCCAACCAGAGAGGACATGGTCGCCTTTTGAACCAGACCACCCAACCCTTCGGCCATGGAAATGCCGGTGACGGCGGCCCATCCGGTGGCCAGAATGATCAAACCGATGACAATGAAGATCTCGTTGAACCCTTTGAACAGCTCAAAAGGTTCATCACCGGGAGCGAGATTTTCACGCGCCCCCCGTCGGCTATGCGCCAAGGCCATGAGAGAGGCCGCCTGGGCCTCGCTCAAGAGACCCGAGCCAACTGCTGCGCGAATATCGTTTTGATCGATATGGCTCATGTCAGTCCTTTTGGCTGATGCTTTCAACTGTCAGACGACCGTTGGTATAGACGCAGATATCAGCGGCAATCGCCATGGCATCCCGGGCCACAGCCTCGGCGTTGCGATCACTGTCCATCATGCCGCGTGCGGCCGCCAGCGCGAAGTTGCCGCCTGATCCGATGGCGGCCACGTCATGTTCGGGTTCCAGCACATCGCCGGCGCCGGTGATCACGAACATATCCGCCCCGTCGGTCACGATCAGCATGGCTTCCAGTTTTTGCAGGTATTTGTCAGTGCGCCAGTCCTTGGCCAGTTCAACACTGGCGCGGGCGAGCTGCCCCGGAGTGGCTTCCAGTTTCGCCTCCAGCCGTTCCAGCAAAGTGAAGGCATCGGCGGTGGAGCCGGCAAACCCTGCCACAACATCAAATCCACCAGGCGACAGGCGGCGCACCTTGCGGGCAGAGCCCTTGATCACGGTTTGGCCCAGGGACACCTGCCCGTCGCCGGCGATGACGACTTCGCCGTCTTTTTTCACGCCAATGATCGTGGTGCCGTGCCAGCCCGGAAATTGATCGTCTGCCATCATGTTCTCCTCGTTTCCAGGCCTATATGGGCACTGGTCATTTATACCTCAACCGGGTGCTATCCGTTGCGGGGGCCGGGGATCAAGTGAATAGCCACCTCCGGCGCCTTGCGCGGCCCATCTGACAAGCGCCTGTCGAGTGGACGACGACCGCTCGCCGACGATGGCTGAGAAGAGACTTGTGCCCGGTATGCGGGCAGGCTGCCTAAAAAACATGCTATGCAAAAACTGCAATTCGGGGCTGTCGAACCGGCAATTGTGAGACTCGGCAGCCCACCCTACATGAGGCTCACAACCGACACGGTGTCGGCTGGTTCTCATAAGGGATGCGCAAATGGCTACCACAGCAAACATCCATGCGCCGATCGGTGCAGTGACCGTACTCCGCCTGGTGGACGCAGTCTTCAACGCCAAGTCTTCGATCCTGGCGTGGAAAGAAGCACGCGACACCCGCAACGCCCTGTCCGAGCTGACCGATACCCAGCTGGAAGACATCGGCCTGACACGCGCGGATATCGCAAAGATCTGAGGACAGGTTCCTCAGCACCAAGATGATTTGGCCGCTCCTTTCAGGGCGGCTTTTTCTTTTGTTAGAGTCTGTTTTGCGATCAGGAGCGCAATTGAAAGCGCCCAGCCTGATCCGGTAACCAGGCTTCTACCGCAGCTGTGGCGACCACATGTTTGTTGCCGTCCGCAGGATCATCCACATTCAACCCTCCAAAAACCGCCCGCACAGTGGCGCGTCCACGTGGCAGATCGGCGGCGACCAGATCGCAGTCTACCTTGTCGGGTTCCTGAACACCGATTGTGACCTCAACCCTCATTTCAGTATGGTCTATACCTAGTTTCGCAAAAAGCGTGATCGAGGAGTGGTGCAGCGCATCCTGCACCGCGCGGCGGGCCGCCTTGGTGTAATCCTGCCCATAAAGATCATTGCCGGTGCCCATTTCCAGAATAATGCGTTTCTCCTCGGTCATTCTGTCGGCTCCATGTCAAATGAGACGATGATGGCTGCATTGGCGATCACCGTGTGGCCAGTGCCGGGTTTGTCGATATCAAGGCCGCCCTTGGTCACATGAATCTCCGCTGTGCCATATGGAAAGACCGCGCTAAGCGCGTCGCAGTCGATGGCGTCGGGGTTTTGCACGCCGATTTCAGCACGGATGCGCATGGCGGATTTTGGGAAATCGAACAGTTCGGCAACATTGACCGAGTTGTGCCAGAGCGCGTCCTTGATCGCCCGTTTTGCGGCCTCGGTATAGTCCTGTCGCCGCAGCGATGTCCCCATCCCGAACTCTACCAACACCCGCGTTTCAGCCATGATCCCTCCTCCAATTCTGTCGTTTTGAAAGCCAGTTATGAAAAAGGCGCCCCAATGGGACGCCTTCTGATATTTCTGATCGTCTGTCTGGTTCAGATCGACTCGTCGATCCAGCTTTGCAGCGCAGCCTTGGGCGCGGCACCAGAGCGGTTGGAGACAACCTCGCCATTCTTGAAAATGAACAGCGCAGGAATGCCGCGTACACCCATGGCCGAAGCTGCGTTGGGGTTGCTGTCGACATCGACTTTGGCGATCTTGACCTTATCGCCGTATTCAGCCGCCAGCTCTTCCAGAGCGGGGCCAATCTGTTTGCAGGGACCGCACCATTCGGCCCAGAAATCCACCACGACGGGGACTTCGGAATTCTTCACTTCGGCATCGAAAGTGGCATCGGTTACGGCGACGGTGGACATTGGAATGTCTCCCTAAGAGTGTGGCAGTTCGGCTGTGAACCTATGAACGCCTTAACGGATCGTCAAGGTATCTGGCGGCGCTTAAGAGCGGATGACACAATATCGTGTGGCAGGTCCATCAGCGTCGCGGTACGGGTCCAGAGCAACGCCGTGTCAATCCGCCGATCTGGGTAGAGGGCTGCCAGCGCATGGGCATAAGCCCCCATCTGCCGCAACAGCCCCTCCGGACAGGCCTCCACGCTGGTGGGAACGGTGGCGTTCGATTTGAAATCAACCGCCTGAACCCGGTCCGGCGTCACGATCAGCCGGTCAATCACGCCATGAATGCGACGGCCATCCAGATCTGCGGTTATCGCAACCTCCGCCAAAGTGTCAGGAGCGAAGATCGCACCCAGGTCCGGATTGGTCAGAACACGTGTTGCCTCAGCCAGAAGATCTGCGGTGTCTTCATGCCCCGCGAGCAAAGCATCCGCCAGTTGGGGCCAGCTATCCTGATCTGCGCTGGGTAGATGTTCCAGTAAGCTGTGCAGCCGGCTGCCGCGTGCCTTGGCGATATCTTCGTCCTGTCCCAGATCCCCCGGTAAGGCCTTGGCCCCGCCCAATTCCGACGGGCTGAGTGTTGAGGTTGGTGGCTGATAAGGCGGTGGCAACTGTTTGAATACCTCCGGCAATTGCGGCGTGGACGTGACCACCGGGGGATCTGCGTGGAACGGTAACCCGTCCCAATCCCCATGCTGCAGCCGCAGTCCCTCGCCATTGCCGGTATCATAGGGGTTGGCACCGGCCTCTTGCAGCGCGCGCTCAACCATCTGGTACCAACTGTCCCCATCCTTGGACAGCTCACCCGCAGCGGCAACAATCAGCCATTTTTCTGCGCGTGTCAGCGCCACGTAGAGCAGCCGCAGTCGTTCATTCCGGGCCTTCTCCTGCGCGGTCTCGCGGGCGGCTTGCATCACATCGGGCATCTGGGCGCTGGGTAGTTTCCACATCGGCCCAGCCTCAGCGCGCATGATTTCATCATCGCGTGGAGGTTTGCGTTTTGCGGTGTCGGGCAGGATCACAATCGGTGCTTCGAGGCCTTTTGATCCATGCACCGACATCACCCGGATCATATTGCCCGCCGCGCCCATCTGGCGTTTGATTTCCAGATCGTCGGCCTGCATCCAGACAAGAAATCCGGTCAGGCTGGGAATATCCGTGCGCTCATAGGCCAGTGCCTGGCTGAGCAAAGCGTTAATGCCATCCTCCGCCTCAGGTCCCAATCGGCCAAGCAGGCGCTGACGTCCGCCGTGACGTGTCAGGATCCGCTCAATCAGGTCATAGGGACGCAGGAAATCGGTCTGACTGCGCAGATCATCTATGATGGCCATCGTGTCAGGGTATTCCGCTGCGCGATCCCGCAGCGCGGTCCAGAGATAACTGCCGCCCTCGCGCCGGTGGGCCAGATCAAACAGGGTCTGTTCGTCCCAGCCAAACAGCGGCGATTTCAGCGCTGCAGCCAGCGACAGGGAATCCTCAGGCGTAGCGAGAAAGGACAGCAGCGCCGCCAGATCCTTCACCGCCAGTTCTGCGCCGATCTTCAACCGGTCCGCGCCGGCGATGGGCAGTCTTGCAGCCTTGCAGGCGCGGATGATTTCTGAGAACAGCTCGGACCGGCGCTGCACGAGGATCAGAAAATCACCGGCCCGTACCGGGCGACGGCGGAAACTGCCACGCTCGGGCCCATCCTCCGGCAGGGTAACCTTGCTGTCGATCATCTCCTTGATCGTGGTCGCGATCCGGTCCGCCAGAATGACAGTGTGATGGCGCGCGCCGGGGCGATCGACTGGGTCGGTCCAGTCACGCTCTTCTTCGGTGTCAACTTTGTCCACGACTGGCCAAAGATCGACGCGACCCGGCAATTCCGATTTAAAGGCGCGGTGCAGGGCATCGCGGTGAAACCCGGCGCCGGGGCTATCCTTGAACACCAGATCAACCAGCCCAAGGATCGCCGCGGAGGACCGGAACGAGAATTCCAGCGCCGCGTTTTGCAGCGCACTGCCGGTTTCCGCGAGCCGGTCGGCGAATTCGGCCTGCATCCTGTCAAAGGCGTCCGGATCTGCCCCCTGAAAGGAATAGATCGACTGTTTCTTGTCGCCGACGACAAAAATCGTACGCTCGACCTCGGATCGCGCGCCCTCCCCTGCGGTAAACTCCTGCGCCAGCTTCTCAACCACATCCCATTGCACCGGGCTGGTATCCTGCGCCTCATCCACCAGTATGTGATCAATGCCGCCGTCCAGCCGGTAGAGAACCCAGGCAGCCACGGCCGGATCATTCAGCAGCTGGCGTGCCTTAAGGATCAAATCGTCAAAGTCGAGCCAGCCGCGCAGCTGTTTGCGGCGATCATATTCCGGCAGGAATGCGGCGGCGAAGTCATGCAGAATCAGCGATTTCTCAACTGCGGCCAAGGCGAGGCGCTGGGCGCGGGCCGCCTCAACCCGACGCATCAGTGGTTCCAGCTGATCCATCAGCGCGACATTGCTTTCCCGCAGTTTCTTGGTGGGAAAGGCGTTGATTTTGGCGGTAAAGGGCGCCTTGGCGGAGGCCCCGGTCAGAAACACCGATTCAAGAACGGGTAAATCTGCAAGCGTCGGCTCGGTGATTTTATGCAGCTTCGCAGCGGCCTTGGCATCGGTGCTGCCACCCTGTTCCAACATGGTACAGGTGCGCGCCAGCAGGTCCCCCTCACCCCCCAGATAGACGCTTTGCTCCAACATTTTGGCGTCAAAGTCCGTCGGAAGATCGAACAGCGCACGCAATCCGGCGCGATCCAGTGGCACCTCGAAATCGGAGCGGCGCTGACAGATTGCGGCGGTCAGCGTCTCAAAATCGCTATCGGTCACCTGCCGGGCCAGTCTCGCGATCAGACCGGCCTCCTCCGGGTTTTCGCTGTTTGCGATGGCTTCAACCACCTCGCCCCGCAGCAATACCGCGGCGCGGTCATCCATCTCGGAGAACTGCGGGCTGACGCCGGCCTCTAGCGGGAACCGGCGCAGCAGCGAGGCGCAAAAGGAATGGATGGTCTGGATTTTCAAGCCACCGGGCGTCTCAATCGCACGCGCAAACAGGGTGCGGGCTTGCGCCATACCCTCGGCCGAGATGACATCATGGGCGCCCAGATCTGTCAGTGCAGAAGTGAGCGCATCGTCGCCCAGCATGGCCCATTCGCCGAGCCGTTTGAACAGGCGGTTCTGCATCTCGCTGGCAGCGGCCTTGGTGTAGGTCAGGCACAGGATATGCTGCGGCTGGACCCCACGCAGCAACAGACGGGCCACGCGATCTGTCAGCACCTTGGTCTTGCCAGAGCCGGCATTTGCGGCCAGCCAGGTTGAGGCATCGGGGCGCGCGGCGCGAAACTGCGCCTCTGAGGCGGCGTCGCGGGCGGTCATGTCAAAATCTCCGATACCGGTTGATCGCTTCGGTCCCATTCTCCGTAGCGTGCCAGATGATCGTAATCGCCCGTCTGGGTGTCCTGAAACACCATGCGACGGCTGCTATACCCTTGATCCGGCTCGAAATAGGCTGAAATCAGCTTGGTCAATTCTTCCCAAACCTTACCCGGTGGCTCATCCATGAGCGGGGCTGCGACCTCTTTCAGCGGGCTTTTTAGGCCAAGGAACAGCGCCCGTTCCACCCTGCCCTCGCCATAGCGCTCAAACGCACCGCGTTCGGCCATGGCGGCCTCGATCAGCAGTTGTTTTTCAAAGGTTTTCTGTTGGCTTTCAGTTGGCGGATCGCCGGTTTTGTAGTCAAATAAATGCAGGCCGCCGCGTTCATCCACATCAATTCGATCGGCAGTGCCTGCAATCTCAAAATCAAGCGGCGCAACGCGCACGGCACCGGAGACTTCAAAACCAGTCGGGCGTGCGGTTTGCTGCCGTTGGCGTTCTCCATTGATGAAGTCATCTGCAATGCGTTCAAGCCGGGCCAGCCAGAGGCTGCGCGCTATGGGCCATGGAACCTTTGCCTCCAGATGGGCTGCCGCTGTCGCAAGGAAATCCTGTGCTGTCAGTCTACCGGGGTCAGCGACGGTTGCCTTGATAAAGTCCTCCAGGATCTTGTGGAGCACGATGCCGCGCAGCAAGGCGTCGGGTTCCTGCACCAGAGGATCAAGCGGACGTAGCTTCAACACATGTTTGGCGTAAATCGCATAAGGATCGCGGATCAGACGCGGGATTTCCGTAATCGTCAGGCGTCGGGGGCGCGCGGCGATGGGGGGGCGTGGTGCCGGTCGTTTTGCGGGGGGCAGAGAGATAGGCGCCTCCAACACCTCCGCCCAGCCCAACCATTCCTGACCACGGGTCCGCATATCCGTCAGCGCTGCAGGGCCGCCCTGCCCCGGCAAGCCGGACAGAAGGTTGGTCATTCGGTTGAGCCAGCGTGACGGAACTGTATCCGCTTCATCCGACCGTTCGGAGCGAGTCAACCAGACTTCGGGTGCAGCGATGGCTTGTTGGAAATCATGCGCCGACAGCCCAATGCGACGTTCCGGCAGCAACAGCCCCGCCTGATGACGCAGTTGTCGGTTGAGCCATGGATCGGGTGCAGCAGCTTCCGGCCAGCTGCCTTCGTTTAGGCCGCCAAGGATCACCAGATCAGCCCCCTGCACGCGCGCCTCAAGCGTTCCCCAGATCAGGATGGAGCCATAGGGCGCATCGCGGTCCCGCACCTCCCCCTGCGACAGCAGCGCGCGCAGAAGATCGGCAAAATCGCGGGCGGTCATCTCACCGCCATAGCCAGCCTCCGCCTGAAGGTTGTTCATGATTTCCAGCGCTTTGCGCCCAGCCTTCTTGTCCCAGAGGCCACCGGCAGCAGCCTCCTGACTGCCACGGCTGATTGCCTCGGCGAGATTCCTGAGGGCTTCAACCCATTGTGACAGGGGCTGCGTTCCACGGATGGGTTTGTCGGCAAAACACTGCGTCATCCAGGCGGTCCACCCAGGCATCAGCTCCCGCCCGATTTCAAACGCGGCAAAACTGTCGGCATCCGGAAAAGGGGGGCCGTAGCGGCGCAGCCGCAGCTCTAATTCGCGGGTGTGGCGCAGGTGATCACCGCGCCCTGCCCCATCATGACAAAGCGGATGTTTCAGCAGCGTCAACAGCGTATCGCAGGCCAGCGGCTTGCAGAACAGTTCCGCGATGTGGCGCAGAAACCGGCCCGGAGGTGACAGTTGTAGTGGTTGGCCAGCGGAATCGTCCGGCAGAATATCCCAGCGATCCAGCGCGGCCGCCACCTGTCGGGTCAGCATACGATCCGGTGTGATCAGCGCGGCTGTCTGTCCATTCTCGGCGGCCTTGCGCAGTCGCAGGGCAATGGTCAGCGCCTCGGCGCGGGGATTGGGTGCCTCGACCAAGGTTACATCGGCGGTGGCCTGATCGATATCGCGCAGCTCCGGCCCTTCGCGCATCCAGGCATCGGTAACAGGCGCCGGGCGCAGCGCCAGAGAGACCAGCCGATTGCGCGCCGTGGAGGCTGGTAGTGCATCGACCCATGGACGCACCTGATCCGGGGTCATGTCTAGATCGCGCATGATCTTGAAAAACCGATATTGCGGGTGGTCTTCTGACATCAGCGGATCATCTAGATGTTCCCAGACGTGGCCCGGCTGCTGGTCATCGAAACCGGGTAGGATCACCGCGCCTTGCGGCAGGCGCGCAATTGCCTCCATCAGCATCAGTGTGGTGCCACGCGATCCGGTGGAGCCGGCCAGGATGACCGGGTGTTGCGGTGGGCAGTCCTGCCACTCTTCGATCAGATCAAGCACAACCTGTCGCTGACGGGCCTGTGCATCCATTGCGTGTTCGTGGGTCTCGGCAAAGTCGTCGGCGATGGCGATGAACTGCTGCGCGCGCGCCCAATGGCCGGACATGTCGGAGACATCCAGCGAGCGGATCGTCTCCGGGCTGACGCCTTCGCCCTGCATTTCATCAAACAATGCTGCGAGACTATCTGAGAGATCATAGAGGGAGGATCGGGCGGCCAGATCTGGCTGTGCTTCCAGTAATTTGGCAATCAGCTGTGAGAGCTCCAGCCGTCGCCGTAACGGCGGCAGGGCTGGCGGCAGACCCCGTAAGGTGGCGCGCATGTCGAGATCACTCAGCAGCGAGATCCGCGGCAAAAGCAGAGCTGGCCCCTGATCAAACAGATCCCGCACCCGGCGTGCCATGCGGGAGGTGTTGACGATCAGTTCGACCTTGGCCAGCGCTTCTGGCGGCGTGTTCCGACTGCGGGCAACCAGCCCGTCGACCAGAGCGCGTGGGAAATCGACGCCGCAGGGAACTGCGAAAAGGCGTGGTGTGTCTTGCGGCTCAAATCTCATCTTGGGCTATCAGGTCCTCAGCCAGGGGGATCCCTTCGGGGGTGCCGACATCGCACCAATGGCCGGGATATTCCAGCGCAAACAGGCGTCCTTCGGCAGCCATCAAATCCCACAGGGTGTTCAGCGAAAACACGGTCTCGATAACTTCGTCCAGCCTGTTTGTCCGCAGCAACTGAACACCGCCATAGACAAGATCGCCGCCGCGATGCAGTCGCCCGTCTTCGTCTGTGCGGAAATCACCACCGCCGCTGCGTCCGACAGTTCGGCTGATGGGAATACAGGTCAGCAGCGCATCCATGCGCGCAGGGTCCCACGCGTCGCGCAACAGGCAAAGCGGGTTCGGCCCGCGCCAGACCACATCGGGGTTCACGGTATAGACCGGTCCCGATTGCGTTCCGAGCAGCGGCAGCGCATGTCGCAGCCCACCACCGGTGTCGAGGATCTGAGGATCCTCACGGCTGATCGCCACCTCGCTGTCTGCAAGATGGTTGGCCAGAACGTCACTCTTATAGTGGCTGTTGGCCACGATCACCGGCGGTGTGACCTCTAGCGCCAGATCCAGCGCATGGTCGATCAGTGGGCGACCGGCGACCGGGATCATCGGTTTGGGCTGGTGGTTGGTCAGGTGCCGCATCCGGGTGCCAAATCCGGCAGCGAAGATCATAACGGGATAAGCGATCTCTGCCATCAGCCGCGCAACCGGTCCAGTACATCGGGGGTGGGCGCAGGCATTTCCTGATGCAGGAATTCCGCCAGTGGTGCCATCGCCGGGTGATCCAACCCGCGGTGAAAATGGTCCCAGACGCGGGGGATCAGATCAACGTAATGCGGTTTGCCATAGTCACGCCCGAGGCGGGCAAAAACGCCCAAGATACGCATGTTGCGCTGCACGCCCAGCACGGTGTAGGCGGCGCGAAAGCTGCCCTCATCGACACCGGTTGCAGCGATATACCGTTCCATCATCTGCATTTCGATCACTGCAGGGACATCGCGACGGGCGTCCTGTAGCAGTGACACAAGGTCGTAGGCGCGATGACCGGCGCGCGCGGCCTGAAAATCCAGCAGACCGACCTGTGCAACGCCGCTGCGCTCCGGCAACCAGATCAGATTTTCGGCGTGGTAATCGCGCTGAACCAGCACCACGTCGCCTTTGATCGTGCGGCGTAGAATATCCTCGAACTGATCAGTGAAGCGGGCGGCATGTTCCGGTGAGGCCTCCTCACGTATCACATCGCGGTATTTGGCAAAGGCGAGGCTGGAGAGTTCCGCCATCAACCGTGGTCCGAGCGGTTCCAGTTCCGGCATCGGGGCCTCATGTAACGCGACCAGCACATCCGTTGCCGCCTGATATAGCGGACGCTCCTGCGCAGGGGTGTCGCGCATCACGCGCGCAAACAACGCGTCTCCCAGATCTTCGATGATCAGGAGGCCATTGTCATGATCCTCGGCCAGAATTTCCGGCGCACTCAGACCCTGCTCCCGCAGGTAGGTCGCAATCGCGACAAATGGGGCGACGTCCTCTCCCTGATCCGGCGGTGCGTCCATCAACACCACGGTGGCGCCATTTGCATCGCGAAGCCGCTCATAGCGCCGGTTGGAGGCGTCCCCAGCGAGCGGCACGCGGGTCCAGCTGTGCCATGGGGTATCGGTGAGGAAGGTGGCAATGAGGTTTTCTCGGTCGGTCATGCGGCAATCTGTTTCATCAAGGGCTCCCAACGCGCGTCACTCCAGCGCAGCGTAGCGGTACGGGCGTCGTTTTCGTCCGGATCCAAGGCCAGCGATATATGCAAAGCGGCAGCTGGCGTCAGTTCGGCCAGCCGATCCGGCCATTCGATCAGACATATGGCGGTCTCAAAGGCGGAGATCAGGCCAAGTTCCTCAATCTCATCCAGCGACGACAGGCGATAGAGATCAGCATGCCACAATTCGCCAGTTGGCAGATCATAGGTCTGAACAAGGGTGAATGTCGGTGAGGGCACATCCTCAGGCACCGTCATCTGCGACTGGATCAGGCTGCGGGCAAAATGCGTTTTGCCGGCGCCGATGATGCCCGACAGAAGCAGACAGTCACCATTGCTCAGTTCTGCGCCCAAACGGGTGGCCAGATCGGCAGTCGCTTCGGGCGAGGGCAGGGGGATTACGAGGGTCTTCTGGATTGTCATGGCGCGACAATGCCGCCCTGCGCGCGGCGCTGCAAGCTGGATCGAAAAAGCCCGGGATCGAACCGGGCAATCTCTTTGATTTCAGACAATGAGGGCTGTTCTATTTGCCCTGTTTTGTAATCGCAAACCGCTGTTGATCAACCGGAGCGGGGGCTGGTTCAGGGGAGCGGAAGCTTACCATGGTGGCGCCATTCTGGATGGCGCTGACCTTGCAGACCAGAGGCGTGCCACTGCGCAGCTGTACATCAGCCCACCAGGCTGTGCGATTCTCGCTGCCGGCAACAAAATCCCGGATCTCGCCCCAGGCAGGCGTTGCAGCACACATGTCCTGCCAGACGCGGCTGGAGTCCATGATGGTGATCTTGGCAAAGCTGCCGTCGGGATCCATCTGCCAGAGATCATGATAGGCGGCGTTGGAGAAGGTCATGGTGCCATCATTGGCAAAAACCGCGATGGCTTCGTCCATCTGATCCATGATCGACTGACCCATTTCCAACTCCGAGCGGAACTGTCGGGTCAGGGTGATCTCGGCGGTGATATCCTCAAACAGGAAGGCGATGGCCCCATCGGGGTGCGGGCGACCGGAGACGGAATAAACCGATCCAGATGGCAGCGACCATGTTTCCTGGTAGCGCCCCTCAGCCGCTGCTTCCAGCAGATCAGCCATCTGGTGACGCCAGCTGGAATAGTTTTTCGGTTCCGGCATCATGCGCTGATCGCGCAGCCGATCAAAAAAGGTCAGCAGATTCGGACGTGAGCTGAGGAAGTTGGCGGGCAGGGCGGTCAGGTCGATCAGCACGGGGTTGAACAGAACAAGCTGGCGATTGCGGTCAAAGATCGCAAGGCCAATGGACAGCTGGGCAAAGGTTTTTGCCAACGTCTGCACAAAGTTGCGCTGGGCGATCTCGGCGTCAACAACCGCGTTCACATCGACCGCATGGCAGAGCCAGCCAGACTCGGTTTCGGTGGTCGAGATATTGTACCAGAGTTTTTTCTTGCTCTCGGGCAGCGGGATCGAGATCCGCTCAGGCTTGCCGCTGGCCATCGGGTCATCGAGATCAGTGAACAAAGGTTCGGAGAAATCGACATTGCGACCACGGATCTTCTGGCTGAGATCATCATAGGCGAGGTTGGACCAGGTGACGGCACCGTCATCGGACTGCAACCAAACCGGATAGGGCGCTTGATGCACGGCGGAGCGCAGGGTGGTCAGCTCCTGGTCGATGCTGTGATTATGTTCTTCGGATGTGGTGCTGCGCAGCTGCACGCGGGTCACACCGTCGATCCATTCGCAAAGCGCTTCGCGGCTTTCGGCGTTGGCTGTGCCAGAGAGCACTAGCGGGCCGACATCCTTCAGGAAGCCGGGGGATTGCGGCAAGCCGGGATAACTGCGGGCCAGTTGTTCGCGCAGGTTCGCCCAGCTGAAGGTTTCGGCCTGTTCTCCAATGAAACGGCGCGCGCCAGAGGACCAGCCGATCAGCGTCGTATCATCAAAGAGAAACACGGCGTCGGACCGTCCATCCCCCTGCAGCAGGTCCTGCTCAAACCCCTTGGGTTTGGGGTTGGGAGACAACCACCAGACAGCGGTCGCTGCCGTTGCCGCACAAAGCGTCGCCAATACAAGCCAGTCGGTCGATAGGATCTGCTGCATGATGTCCGTTACCCACAAGTGTTTCGCTCTTGCCCCCGATGTTTCCTGATAATGGTTAAATGAAGTTTAATTGGTTGCCTAAAAGTGAATAGTTAAATTTCTATACGTTTATTTTCCCCGATGGGAACGGCATTTTCGCCCGTCAGAGCGTCAATTTTGCTGCGAGGCCAGCTGACCTGTACCAAAGCTCCGCGCCGCGCGGGATCACGGGTCAGCGTTTGATTTGGATCTGAGCCATTTGCAAACGTCAGCTGAGCACCGCTGCGCTCAAGCAGAGTTTTGGCAATGAACAGTCCCAAACCCATGCCCTCATACTCCGGTCGCTGGCGCCGGTCGCTGTCGCTGCGACGGCGGCGCACGAAGGGGTCGCCAATTCGGCCCAACAGATGTGACGGGTATCCCCGTCCATCATCGCTGATGCGCAGTGTGATGGTCTCATCATTCCAACTGGCATCAATCCAGACGGTTGAGCGGGCGAAATCCACGGCATTCTGAACCAGATTACGCAGCCCATGAATGATCTCCGGCTGGCGCAGAATAGTCGGGTGCTGAAGATCGCCATCGCTTTCGGGGGCCTCTTTGAACTGGATAGTCTTGCCCCGGTACATATGGGGCTCAGCCGCTTCGTTGATCACGGTGGAAAGAGGGGCCTGGCGCAGATGCAGGTCGTCCTTGCCGCTGCGGCCCATGCCCCGCAGGATATCACGGCAGCGGTCTGCCTGTTCGCGGATCAACGCCGCATCTTCGCGCAGATCAGGCCGGTCATCAAGTTCATCTATCAGCTCAGCACTGGCCAGTTTGATCGTGGC
Organism: Phaeobacter piscinae; assembly: GCF_002407245.1. Classification (NCBI taxonomy): domain Bacteria; kingdom Pseudomonadati; phylum Pseudomonadota; class Alphaproteobacteria; order Rhodobacterales; family Roseobacteraceae; genus Phaeobacter; species Phaeobacter piscinae. The sequence continues at coordinate 3,495,867 of NZ_CP010681.1, forward strand.
CAGTGGCGTGCCCAACTCATGCGCCGCGGCAGCCACCACACCGCCAAGATCGGTCAGCTTCTGTTCGCGGGACAGGGCCATCTGGGTTGCGGCCAGCGCATCAGACATCGACCGGATCTCGGCGCTGATACGATAGGAGTAGGCGCCAATAAACAGTACCGCGATCACAATGGCTGTCCAGTTGCCGAAGACGAAGATGTCCGGCACCCGCAGCACAAAACCTTGCGGTGTGCGCAATGGCAGATGAAATTCTGCCAGCAGTGTCACCAGAATGATCGCGGTTGCCCCGATGATCAGCGTAGAGCGGAGCCGCATCATCGAGGCTGAGATGGTCACAGGACCCAATACCAGAAGCGCGAAGGGATTGTTCAGCCCGCCGGTCAGATACAGCAGGAAGTTCAGCTGTAAGAGATCAAATAGAACCATCAGAAAGTTCTCGAACTCCGACAGGCGCTTATTCTGGGGAAACAATATAATTGCGATCAGGTTGCCGAGCACGGACACACCGATAGCGATATAGCACAGCACCAGTTCCAGCTGCAGATTATACAGCTGCTGGGCCACGGTAATCGCTGAAACCTGACCAACAATCGCCACCCAGCGCAGCAGGATCAAGGTGCGTAGGCGGATCCAGTGGCTGCGTTCCTGACCGCTCAGCAGATCGATATTTGTCGCGCTCATCTCGCACTCCATGGCGAAAAGGGGGGCATTGGTGGTCTTGTTGGAATCTGCTTGCATACAGGCCGGTCCCTAGCAAGGTGAAACCGAAAATGACGAAGCAGAACCGTTGCGGCAGTCTCGCACTCCTGGCGCTCACAGACAATTGACCAGTAGATTTACGGGCCTTTCTTTGGCGTGAAAACCTGTGGACCAACCTCGGCTGCGCTGTTTTGTCCGTCTGGTCATTGGGGGGTGGCCTGCGATAGGTCCGACCCCGCGCAGGATCGCCATGACCCGGTCTGGTTGATGCGCGGCGGTTGCATCGCTCCGCCCGTTGCATCGCCTGAAATTCTTGGTAGGTCTGGCGCAGCCTGTCGACAAACCTATTCCTTGCGCAAAGTGTGATCTCATGACCCGTCTCTACGCTATCCTTGCTGCCGTTGTTGTTGCCGCCCTAGTGGGCGGCGCCTGGTTTGCCACACGAGGTGGCGGCGCGGGCGATGACTTCGCGCAATGCCGCGCCAGTCAGATCGCTGGCGGCTCGGATACCATTGGCGGTCCGTTTGAATTGGTGAACGCCAAAGGTGAAACCGTGACAGAGAAAGATGTGATCGCCAAGCCGTCGCTGGTCTACTTCGGCTATACTTTCTGCCCTGACGTCTGCCCGCTGGATGTTGCGCGCAATGCGGAGGCCATCGATCTGCTCGATGAACGCGGGCAGGATGTGACGCCGGTGTTCATCTCCATCGACCCGGATCGCGATACGCCTGAAGTGGTCGGCGACTTCGCCGCCAATCTGCATGAGCGTATGATTGGCCTCACCGGATCGCATGAGCAGGTCAAGGCCGCCAGCCGTGCCTACAAGACCTACTACAAGAAACAGGATGGTGATGAAGACTACTATCTTGTTGATCATTCGACCTTTTCCTATCTGGTCTTGCCAGAGCAGGGGTTTGTCGAATTCTTCCGCCGCGACGAGACCCCGGAGCAGATCGCTGATAAGGTCGGTTGCTTCCTGGAAAATCTGTAACCTGGATGAAGGTTTGACGTTTCCGGGGTGAGACGTAATATCAAGCCTCACGACCTGACGACATTGCGGGGGACCGACAGTATGGGCGAAGCTGCTATGCAGGAGATAGGACCAGACAAGACACTCTTGCTGGTCGATGACGACGAGCCCTTTCTGCGGCGTCTGGCCAAAGCCATGGAAAAACGGGGATTTGAGGTTGAAACCGCTGGCTCTGTTGCGGCAGGCAGTGCGATTGCCACAGCACGTCCACCCGCCTTTGCGGTGGTGGATCTCAGACTTGAGGATGGCAACGGATTGGATGTGGTTGAGATCCTGCGGGAACGCCGTCCTGACAGTCGTGTGGTTGTACTGACCGGCTACGGTGCGATTGCGACCGCCGTGGCTGCTGTGAAAATTGGTGCAACTGACTACCTGTCAAAGCCTGCGGATGCGTCGGACATTATGAATGCGCTGCTCGCCAATGAGGAAGAGCTGCCACCCCCGCCGGAAAACCCGATGAGCGCGGATCGCGTGCGTTGGGAGCATATTCAGCGGATCTATGAGCTTTGTGACCGCAACGTTTCCGAGACCGCTCGGCGCCTCAATATGCACCGGCGCACGTTGCAGCGGATCCTTGCAAAACGCAGCCCCAAATAGGGCCTCAGCCTCTCCTAACTTGGAGAGGCTTTTTTCTCGAGATCAGAGCTGCGCCAAGAGCTTGGCGTGACGGGTCACGTAGTCCCTACGCACTTCAACCGGCGGCCGTAGGCGGATGGAGAGACCGTCCAGCAGTGTTTGATCCGGCTTTCCAAATAGCCGATCTGCCTCGCGGCGGGAAAATCCGGCAATCTCCACCGCTTCCATCCAGGCACTGATCCGGTCTGCCTTTTTGATCTGCGCCTTAATTGTTTTGGGGAGGGCCGCAGGCAGGCCAAAGCGGATGTGAATCGCAGCCGTCAGCCGCTGATCGAGTTCGCCATAGCTGGGGCCGACCGCGTTTTTCACGGGTGAGATCATGTCGCCGATGACATATTCCGGGGCATCATGCAGCAGCGCGGCCAAGTGCCAGCGCACAGGAGCCTTGGGATTGAGGCGACCATAGATCGTCTCGACCAACAGCGAATGCTCTGCGACGGAATAGGCAAAATCACCGATGGTCTGACCATTCCAGCGCGCCACAAAGGCCAATCCGTGGGCGATATCCTCAATCTCGACATCAACCGGCGTCGGGTCGAGCAGGTCCAGCCGACGTCCAGAGAGCATCCGTTGCCAGGCGCGCGGAGGTGTGGGGGGCATGGTCTGTGCCTTCTTGTTGACGCTGCTTTCTGACTAGCTGGTGGAGGATCGTCGTGCAATTGCTTGTGGTGCAGTGGGCGCTGATCATCGATGCGGTTTTGCAGAGAATATGGCTGATTGCCCCTGCCTGATCACGCGGATCGCCACAAACAGTTGACCGCTTGGCATTTGATAACACCATGCCAAGACCCCATATTTATAGATACGACAGGGGCTCTTGCTCCCTTGGCAGGCCTCTTTCGTCGCTGAGACGCACACGAAAGGAGACTGCCATGTTTAAACGTCTTGCCTGTACCTCGCTTGTCTTTGGAATGCTTGCAACCGCGCCACCTGCGCTGGCGGCGGGGTGTAGCCCGCGCGATCATATTGTGGATCGCCTGCAATCCTCGTACGCGGAGCGGCTGACCGCAGGCGGGCTGCAATCCAGCCAGCCTGTGTCCACCGTGATTGAGTTCTGGGCTTCCGCGACAACCGGTACATTTACTGTGCTGGTTTCCCATCCCAACGGGCTCAGCTGTGTCGTGGCCTCTGGTACGGGGTTTTTCCAAGTGACGGACGACCCCGAACCACAAGGCACACCCAGCTGACCTGTCCCCCCGGACCGTTGGGAAGGCCGGGGCGCATGACCGCTGGTCACCGCGCCCCGGCGCTTTTGGGCATCTTCGTTGCTTATAAACCATTGCGGTGTTACCTGCTGCGGTAGACAAATTGTAACCGGAATGGAGCAGGCAATGCCCGGGGATTATATCGTCAAGGACATCGCGCTGGCCGAGTTTGGCCGCAAGGAACTCGATATCGCTGAGACAGAAATGCCGGGGCTGATGGCCCTGCGCGACGAATACGGCGATAGCAAGCCGCTGAAAGGGTCCCGGATCGTCGGGTCGCTTCACATGACCATTCAGACCGCAGTTCTGATCGAAACGCTGGTGGCGCTGGGCGCCGATGTGCGCTGGGCCTCCTGCAACATCTTCTCGACACAGGATCACGCCGCAGCGGCCATCGCCGCTGGTGGCACGCCTGTGTTTGCGATCAAGGGTCAGACCCTTGTTGAGCATTGGGATTATCTGGATCGCTCGTTCCAGTTCCCCGAAGGTGCCAACCTCATTCTGGACGATGGTGGTGATGCCACCCTCTATGTGCTGCTGGGTGCGCGCGTTGAGGCGGGTGAAACGGATCTGATCGAAATCCCAACCTCGGAAGAGGAAGAGGCGATCTTTAACCAGATCAAGAAGCGCATGGCTGAAAGCCCGGGCTGGTTCACCAAGACCCGCGACGCGATCAAGGGCGTTTCTGAGGAAACCACAACTGGTGTCCACCGCCTGTATGAGCTGGTGAAAGAGGGGCAACTGCCCTTCCCGGCGATCAACGTGAACGATTCGGTCACCAAGTCGAAGTTTGATAACAAATACGGCTGTAAGGAATCGCTGGTCGACGGGATCCGCCGCGCCACGGATACGATGATGGCTGGCAAGGTAGCGGTGGTCTGCGGTTATGGCGATGTGGGCAAAGGCTCCGCCGCGTCGCTGCGTGGTGCTGGCGCCCGGGTTAAGGTTACCGAAGTCGACCCGATCTGTGCCCTGCAAGCAGCCATGGATGGTTTTGAGGTGGTGCTGCTGGAGGATGTTGTCGACAGCGCCGATATCTTTATCACCACGACTGGCAACAAAGACGTCATCCGGATCGAGCATATGCGCGAGATGAAGGATATGGCGATTGTTGGCAACATTGGCCATTTCGACAATGAGATCCAAGTTGCCAATCTGAAGAACCACAAGTGGACGAACATTAAAGAGCAGGTCGACATGATCGAGATGCCCTCGGGCAACCGTCTGATCCTGCTCTCCGAAGGTCGCTTGTTGAACCTTGGCAACGCAACCGGGCATCCGTCGTTTGTGATGTCGGCCTCTTTCACCAACCAGGTTCTGGCCCAGATTGAGCTGTGGACCCGTGGTGAGACCTACAAAAACGATGTCTACATTCTGCCCAAGCACCTGGACGAGAAAGTCGCCCGTCTGCATCTGGAGCGGATCGGTGTAAAACTGTCGAAACTGGCGCCTGAACAAGCCGCCTATATCGGCGTCACACCGGAAGGCCCGTTCAAGCCTGAGCACTACCGGTATTGATCATCAGTCACCCTGTGCAATTGCGCAGGTGAGTGACCAAAGCAACACCCCGCCATTGGCGGGGTGTTTTCGGTTATGTGACTGTATTTTAATTGCCTTTTTCTTGGATTGATCTAACGCGCTCCGCGGACGCGCAACGCAATCCTGCACGCAGAAGTTCCAAAAATTTAGGGGCGAAATTCCACGGAAATCTTGGAACGTCTGCAAGGTTGGTGACGTTTGGTTGGCGTACTTCAAGCAAAGGAGAAAACGACATGACCGAACTGAAAACCAAAACCCGTATTCTGGCTGGTGTTACTGCTGCTGCATTGATGGCGGGCGCAGGGATCGCACAGGCGGGCACTTCCGTCCCGCGCGGTGAAAGCAAGTCGGACACCGAGATCGAGACTGTTGGCGGTCAAGACACCACCAGCGGCGCGTCGCTTGACACCACCGAGGGTACGACCATTCCGCGTGGTGAATATAAAATCGACAGCGGCGTGGAGACCGTGAACGACGAAATGCCTGCGGATGGCGATGTAAACGTCAATGCAAGTTCTGACGCTTCCACCACCATCCCACGCGGCGAATACGACAGCTCGGACGCGGCAGGTGAACCACTGCCGCCCCTGGATGAGATGACCGTCGCTGATCTGGTTGGGAAAAACGTGTTTTCCGCCACTGGCAAGGACGTCGGTGAAATCGATTATGTGATTGAGCAGGATGGCAAAATCGCAGGTGTCATCGGTGTTGGCGGCTTTCTTGGTATGAACGAATATACTGTCGCCGTGCCGCTGTCCGATATGGATTTCACCCGCAATGGTCAGCTGAAGCTGAGCACCCGCACCGAAGCGGCGCTGCGTTCCATGCCGGAGATCGACGAAGACATGATCAAACCGCTGCAGGATGATCGCCTGATCGGTAACAGCGTCTAATGACGCTCTGATCTTTTGATCCGGCACCTGACTACGGTGCCGACTGAAGCAACTGGCGCCCCTCTTGTAGGGGCGCCTTTTTGCATTTGGTAGCGGGTAATCCAGGGCGTGTTCGCAGAAATGAGAGGCGGTCTTCGAAATTCCCAGTTGCCCTGTTCCGATCTGCGGCTAAGCTGCTGGAATAAGAACCGATCAGGCGCTGCGCCTGGCGATAACAATAGTTCCGCGAGTAACATGGGAGAGAGAGCTTTGGGAAAACGCGACGATCTGATCGAGCAATATGCAAATGATCTGAAAACCAAATGTGGCATGGATCCGGACATGGATCTGCTCACAAAGGTCACCATCGGCTGTGGTCCGGCTATTTATGATGCTGATGCATCGACCGTCGCCTCCAGTCAGCCGGCGGAATTGGAAACCGTCAAAAACAACTTCCTGATCAAAAAGCTGGGACTGTCTGATGGGCCCGAGCTGATGTCTGCGATTGACAGCGTGATTGAAACCTACGGTAAATCAGAGCGGAACAAATATCGCGCCGTTGTCTATTATATGCTGACCAAACACTTCGGAAAAGAATCCGTCTACGGCTGATCAATCAGCCGAACGATCGATCGAAAAGGCCCGTCGGACGGATCCGGCGGGCTTCTTTGTCGTTGCCATCTTGCCTCTGAAACACTGGAGGCACGTCTGTGATCCAGTGGGCTTCGCGGGACGCTGCAACGCCAAGAAGACAGTCTCAGGTTGTACATGTGTTGCATTTTACCTGTATTGCCTTTGCGGAATCACCGCTGACCGGACTATCGTCTAAAGACCGGTCAGGATGGCCAGGATCACAGATTTACGAACACGTGTGGTGGAATTGGAGCACGTGGGGTGAAAGGGAAGATCCTGGCATATGCTCGGATCTTCCCTTTTTTATTGCACGGCTGCTGGCCACGGATCTTAGAATAGCGTCAGGACCAGACCGATGGCGCCACAGGCAAGCGTCGCGTAGCCACCGTCGATCATCGAGAGACGCAATGGGCGAACGGCGTAGAGGTTGTTGATCATGATCCACGGCGTAATGAAAAACAATCCGATGCCCAGACCGCTGACCAGACCGCCGCCAACCGTATCGATACCCGAGAGCGCAAAGACATGGCGCATCATACCGGCCACGACAATCTGCAGACCAAACGTCGCGGCGAACACCGCTGGTGTCTGCCCCCCCGTAGGTTTGCCAGCCTCATCACGCGGAACTTTCGCCGCCTGCATCCAGGGTTCGGCAAGCAGGCCATACCAGACTGCGCCTAGAACAAAGCCAGCGATAGCCGCGGCAATAACATTCAGAATTTCCATTGATCTCTCCCTGAAACCAGCATCAGTGAGAGAATTTTGTCAGATCAATCGGGATCTGTCTTCCCCAACGCGCAGATATGGGCCCATTCCTCTGCGGTGACAGGCTGTACTGACAGCCGGGAGTTCTTCACCAGAACCATATTCTCAAGACGGGGGTCCCCCTTGATCTGATCAAGCGTCACTGGCACAGCAAAGCTGCGCACCGCTTTGATATCAACGCATTCCCAGCGGGGATCATCTGTGGTGCTGTCCGGATGAATCTCAGCGCAGATTTCAACAATCCCGACCACGGATTTTTCCTTCATCGAATGATAGAAAAACCCGCGATCGCCGAGCTTCATCTCACGCATGAAATTGCGCGCCTGATAGTTGCGCACGCCGTCCCATTCCTCACCCGTCTCGCCCTTGGCTTGCTGGTCAGCCCAGCTCCAGGTGGAGGGCTCGGATTTGAACAGCCAATACGCCATCAGCCGACGACTTTCTTCCAGGTGATCAGCTCAACCGCCTCAAACAGACCTGCCTTGGCGTAGGGGTCGTTGTCGGCCCAGGCCTGACCGACGGCCATGTCTTCGACATCAAGGATGATCAGCGAGCCAACCATACCACCATCCTGGTCCAGCAAGGGACCGGCCTGCGCCACAACACCGGTTTCCTCAATATACGCGAGATGCGCCGCCCGGTTGTCCATCCGGGTCTGCAAATGATCGGGTTTATCGCGCGCGATCAGGGCAATCAGCATGTCATTCCTCTTTCAATGGTCTTGCAAGCAGTTGAGCGGTGGCGTCGGCAATCGTCAAGCGCTGATCGAGCAGAGCCACGACAATGGCGGTGATGGGCATGTCCAGATTTCGCGCCTGGGCTTCGGCGTGGACGGCACGCGCCGTAGCGGCGCCTTCAACCGTGATATTGGGGTCAAACGTTTCGTTCCCTCCAATCGCCAGCCCAAGACGATAGTTCCGCGACTGCTCTGAGCTGCAGGTCAGAGTGAGATCGCCAAACCCGGAAAGACCTGCCAGCGTATCGGCCTGCGCACCGGACGCCAGTGCCATGCGCTGCATCTCCGCATAGCCGCGGGTCATCAGTGCGGCGCGGGCGCTGTCGCCAAGTCCAGCGCCGATGACGGCACCGCAGGCAATCGCCATCACGTTTTTCAGCGCGCCGCCAATTTCGGCGCCGCTGGTGTCCGTAGTGCGGTAGAGCCGAAGGTTTTTCGTGGTCAGCTGCTGTTGCAATTGCGCCCCTGTTTCCGGGTCACGACAGGCCAGCGTCAGCGCCGTTGGCAGGCCTTTTGCGATATCGGCGGCGAAACTGGGGCCGGTCAACAAGGCGGTTCGAGCCGTCGGAAGGCAGCCGTGGAGAACCACCAAGGGACCCTGACCGGTCTTGAGTTCAATCCCCTTGCAGCAGGCCACAAGAGCCCGGTTGCGCAGCAGATCAGCATGGGTGCTGACAAAACTCCGTAGGGTCTGCATCGGCACGGCAAGCAATATGGTATCAGCCTGCGTCGCGCGCTCCAGATCACTGGTCACCGACAGTGTTTCGGGCAGATCGGCGCCGGGCAGGCGCCGGGTGTTGCGCCGGGTCGCCTGCATATCGCGCGCCTGATCAGCGTCCCGCGCCCATAGGGTAACCGGGCCATTACCTGCGAGCGAAATTGCCAGCGCCGTGCCGAATGCGCCGGATCCCAGTACCGAAACACTCATGCCTTTGCGCCTTTTTTGCCGCTGCCCAACATGGCGGGGCTGCTCTGATCCAGTGGCCAACGTGGCCGGGCGGTCAGGCCCATGCCGTCCTGCGCGCCATTGCGGAACCGTTCAAGCCCGGCGTAGGCAATCATCGCCGCATTGTCCGTGCAAAGCGCCAGAGGCGGGGCAAGGAACTGTGCGTCAACCTCAGAGCAAACAGTCTCTAACACGGCGCGAATAGCTGTATTCGCTGCGACGCCACCTGCGACGGCGACGGTGCGGGTCGCCGGGGCTTCTTCAAGATAGTGTCGGATTGCGCGGCGCGTTTTCTCCGCCAGGACGTCAGCGACAGCAGCCTGGAAACCGGCACAGAGATCGGCGCGGTCCTGTCGTGTCAAACCGCCCTTCTCAGCCATCACCTGATCCCGCATGCGCATCAGTGCGGTTTTCAGGCCGGAGAATGAGAGGTTGCAATCGGGACGGTCCAATAGCGGACGGGGAAAACGGAAGCGGCGGGGATCCCCGCTTTCGGCCTCTTTCTGCACCGAGGGGCCGCCGGGTTGCGGCAGGCCGAGCAGGCGGGCAGTCTTGTCAAAGGCCTCGCCGGGCGCATCGTCGATTGTCCCGCCCAGTCGCTTGAACTCATCCGGCCCCCGTACGATCAGGTACTGACAATGCCCGCCTGAGACCAGCAGCATCAGATAGGGATAGGGGACCGCATCCGTCAGTCGGGGCGTGAGCGCATGGCCGGCCAGATGGTTGACGCCAACCAGCGGTAGCCCCGTTGCGGCCGCCAGCCCCTTGGCGCACATCACGCCGGAAATCACGCCGCCAATCAGTCCCGGACCTGCGGTGACGGCGATGGCATCCATATCCTGCAAGCGCAGATTGGCCGCGGCCAGCGCATCGCGGACGCAGTGATCGAGCTTCTCCGCATGGGCGCGGGCTGCAATTTCCGGCACCACACCGCCGAAGGCGCTGTGGAGTTCGGTTTGGCCAAACACGACGGAGGAGAGCACCTCTGCCGGGGCTTGCCCGGACTGGCGCACCACGGCAGCCGCCGTATCGTCGCAGCTGCTTTCCAATCCCAGAAGGGTGAGGCTTTGTTTCATGGTGTTACCGTTGCATCCTGTCTCTGCCGGGGCTACCACCTATGACAGTGGCGAACAATCCCGAGGGGCGTGTGATGGTCGGCCTATTGATGACGCGCCCCCGTGGGGTGGCAGAGCGATTTGTCGAAGATCTGCCCACCTCGACCCAAGCGACTGTGCAGGTGATCTACGCGCCGTTAATCAAAACAATTCCGCTGAACCCGCGACCTGATGCCTCTGAATGGGAGCTTTCGTCAGGGGATGTGATCTTCTCATCCGCCAATGGGGTGCGGTATGCGACTGCGCCGTTTGCGGGGCAGAGCGCCTATTGCGTCGGGCAACGCACAACGCAGGCCGCAACGGCGAAAGGGTGGCGCGCGATTTGCTGTGGGCAGGACGCTGACGCGTTGGTGCAGAATCTAACCGAGGCGCCGCCTACAGGCCTGTTGACACATTTGCGCGGCGTCCATAGCCGCGGCGACATAGCCGAGCGGCTTCGCCTGGCCGGGGTCAATTGCCGGGAACAGGTGATTTATGATCAGGTTTTGCTTCCCTATGAAGACGAGGCGCGGATTGCGATGGATGCGCAAGCGTCGCTGATCGTGCCGCTTTTTTCACCGCGGACCGCTCAGCAATTTGTCAAATTGGCGCCATATCGCGCAGGCCTGCATCTGATTGCATTCAGCAAGGCGGTTGCAGAGCCTCTGAAAGGCTTGAAATGCAAGGGCTTACAGATATGTAAGTCTCCAACCGCGGCAGCAATGCGTACATTGGTGCGTGATGCCGCAGCTGGTCTGGCGCGGGTTGAGGGTGGGCCATCGGCACAGTAAGTTTATTGCTGAGTTGCTGTTAAGAGATTTTGAGAATCGAGGGGGACGTCGGCGTGGCTGACAAGAAAACATCCGATGAGACGCAGGCAGAAGAGAGCCAGACGTCTGTCTCCAAACCGGATATCGACGACACAACTGCTGGTGATGCGGTCTCTGACAGCTTGAGTGTTGAAGATGATGAGACTTCCGATACGGCTGCTGTGGCGGACTTGACCGATCCGGACAACACGGATCCCGCGCCTGCCGAAGAGAATGCTGTCTCCAATGTGTCGGATGACGATGCTGCGCTCGGGGACGGGGATCTCGATCCCATTGAGACAGCTGAGGGCAAGACTGCTGAAAATGCGTCGGGGGACCAAACAGTTGATACCCCGCCTGTTGCTGCGGCACCGGTCCATGAGGTCGAACGTGTTGTCGAAAAACGTGGTGGTTTTGGAGCCGCTCTCCTAGGGGGGGTCGTTGCCGCCGGGCTTGGCTTTGTGGCGGGACAGTCGAATGTGCTGAATGATTTTATGCCGCCTTCTTGGCGCAGTTCAGCGCCCGTCGATGCAGCCGCGCTTGAGCAGTTGAAGGAAAGCCTCAGCGCTCAGATTGCGGAGCTGGAGGAGCGGGTTGCCGCTGACGATGCCCCGGATATCGCGCCGCTCACGCAGCAAATCGATGCGTTGACAGAAGAGGTTGCCTCCCTGCGGTCCAGTGAGACGGCGACTGGATCTGATGAATTGGCAGGGGCGATTGAGGCATTGGCGGTCCGTGTGGATGCTCTGGAGAGCCGACCCATCACGGATGCTGCCAGCCCGGCCGCTGTTGCCGCGTTTGAGGCTGAGCTGAGCAAGCTGCAGGACAGCCTCGCCGAACAGCGCGCCGAAGTGGAAAAGATGGTCGAGGAGGCGCGGGCGATGGATGCTGCCAGTGCCGAAGCCGCCCGTATTGCAAGCGCCCAGACAATCGTCGCCCGGCTGCGGTCGTCGATTGATGCGGGTACCAGCTTTGGCGGGTTGATCGAAGAGTTGCAGGCCGTTGGCGTGATCGCGCCGGAGGCATTGACCGGGTCCGCAGAGGCAGGCGTCAGCACACGTGCAAGCCTGCGTGATGGTTTTGCCCCGGCTGCGCGTGAGGCCCTGGCTTCGGCCCGTCAGGAAACCAAGGGAACAGGTGGCATTACGGCCTATGTGCGGCGTCAGCTCGGCGCGCGTTCGGTCGCCCCGCGTGATGGAGATGACCCGGATGCGGTGCTTTCGCGCGCCGAAGCCGCCGTGCAGAGCGGCGATCTGCAAGGCGCCCTGACTGAGTTGCAAGCTCTGCCGGAAACCGCCCGTGGACCGTTGGCCGATTGGGAGGCCGCTGCGCGCGCCCGTCTGGCCGCTGTTGCTGCCGTGAATGAACTGGCCCAAAGCCTGAACGCCAAATAAGGAAGCTGCCATGCTCTGGTCGTTGTTGAAGATCCTCGTATTTGTCGCCATCGTGGCGGTGCTGGCCTTTGGTGCTGCCTTGCTGACGGAGACGGCAGGAGGCGTGCAGATCACTGTCGCCGGTACCGAATATACCCTGAGTGCGCTGCAGTCGGTAATCGCATTGGCCATTCTGGTGTTTGCAGTCTGGGTCCTGTTCAAACTGTTGTCACTGTTGCTGGCAACGCTGCGGTTTCTCAATGGAGATGAAACCGCAATTTCGCGCTATTTTGACAAGGGTCGCGAGCGGAAGGGATATCAGGCGCTCTCTGACGGTCTGATGGCGCTGGCCTCCGGTGAGGGGCGCCTGGCGATGGCCAAGGCTGCGCGGGCGGAGAAATATCTGGAGAAGCCGGAACTGACGGATCTGTTGACCGCGCAGGCGGCGGAACTGGCCGGGGACACAAAAAAGGCGGCCGAGGCGTACAAACGCTTGGTAAGCAACCAGTCGACCCGCTTTGTTGGTGTCCGAGGCATCATGAAGCAAAAGCTGTCTGAAGGGGATACCGACACCGCGCGCCAACTGGCGGAAAAGGCGCTCAGCCTGCGGCCCAAGCATGAGGAGGTGCAAGATACCCTGCTGACGCTTCAGGCACGGGCGCAGGACTGGGCCGGGGCCCGCAAGACGCTGACCACCAAGCTGAAGACCGGCACCCTGCCACGTGATGTCTACAAACGCCGCGATGCTGTGCTGGCGCTGTCGGCCTCCAAGGCGATCGTTGAAGAGGGCGCGACGGTCGAGCAGCAGGAACAGGCGATAGAAGCAAACCGGCTTTCGCCGGATTTGGTTCCGGCGGCAGCCATGGCGGCACGGGCTTATCTGGCCCGGGACAAGAAACGGTATGCAATCCGGGTGTTGAAGAAAGCCTGGGAGGCGCAGCCGCACCCTGATCTGGCCCACGCGTTTGCAGAGGTTGAGCCGACTGAAACCGCACAGGAGCGGGTGAAACGGTTTGCCCAGCTGTCACGTCTTGCGCCGCAACATGATGAGACCCGTTTGGTGATGGCCGAACTGCATATCGTGGCTGAGGATTTCCCAGAGGCGCGCCGCGCGCTGGGCGATCTGGTTGAACGCGAACCGGACGCACGTGCGTTGACCCTGATGGCGGCGATCGAAAAGGGGGAGGGCGCCAGCGATGCGGTGATCCAGGGCTGGCTGGCACGGGCGCTGAATGCGCCACGCGGGCCGCAGTGGGTCTGTGGAAACTGCAACCACATCCATGCAGAATGGGCGCCGGTCTGCGAGAACTGCGCCAGCTTTGATACCCTCAGCTGGCGCCGTCCGGAGGCACCGGAGGTTGTTGGTGCCACAGGGGCGCAGGTTCTGCCATTGATCACCGGCACGCCGGAAGGCGCAGCTGGCCCGGATACCTCTGATATTCCAGAGGTGGAGCTGTTGGATGGGGACGATACTTCTGCGTCCGACATGGGCGAAACACTGCCCGAGGCCTCGGACACGGATGATGGGAAACCCAAAACCCAAAGCGTGAAATAGATCTTTTCCAAGCGGTGCGCCGATGCTAAAGCGCGCCGCACAGACCGTTGCGGGGCTCACCTGCACCAGTCGCCGCTGTAGCTCAGATGGTAGAGCACGTCATTCGTAATGATGGGGTCGGGGGTTCGAGTCCCTTCAGCGGCACCAATTTCTCTTTTTCAAGACCGACTTTTGTCCACCCACTCCGCCCGCGCGATGACGTACCGTCAGAGTGGACAGTTCTCACAAAAGCGGCGCTGATCTGCTGGCAGCCTGGGAGAGCTGTTGATGTAGGTGTGCGGGGAGGTCGTGATGGAGGCGGACTATGTGATCGTTGGCGGTGGCTCGGCGGGGTCGACGCTGGCGTCCCGACTGAGTGAAGATCCCGATGTGACGGTTTGCCTGCTGGAGGCCGGCGGGCGCGGTGACGGTCTGTTGGTGCGGGCCCCGGCTGCGGTTGTTGCCATGCTGCCGGGTCGCCCAAAGATCAATAACTGGGCCTATGAGACGGTGCCGCAGCCGGGTCTGAACGGGCGGCGGGGTTATCAGCCACGTGGCAAGGGGTTGGGTGGATCCAGCGCCATCAATGCCATGCTCTATATTCGTGGCCATGCCAAAGATTATGACGAGTGGGCGGCCTTGGGGTGTGACGGGTGGGACTGGCAATCGGTGCTGCCCTATTTCCGAAAGTCTGAGAACAACGAACGTGGTGATGATGCTTTGCATGGCGCGGCTGGTCCGCTTCAGGTCAGCAATCAGAAATCGCCTCGCCCGATCACAGAGGCTTTTGTGAAGGCCGGGCAGTCCCTCCAAATCCGGCACCGTGAGGATTTCAACTCAGGCGATAACGAAGGCATCGGCCACTATCAGGTGACGCAGTTTCACCGGGATGATCGCAATGGCGAGCGGTGCTCGGCTGCGGCGGCCTATCTGCATCCGGTCATGGATCGGCCAAATTTGACGGTGATCACCCGCGCGCAGGCGTCCTCTGTTGCATTTGAGGGCAAGCGGGCAGTTGGGGTGCGCTATAGTCGGGGTGGTCGCGCGCATATGGTGCGTGCCCGTCGCGAAGTGATCCTGAGCGGTGGGGCGTTCAATTCACCCCAGCTGCTGCAACTGTCTGGTGTTGGCCGTCCCGAAGACATACGCCCGCATGGGATCGATATGGTGCACGAACTGCCGGGAGTTGGCCAGAATCTGCAGGATCACCTCGATTTCACACTGGCTTATAAGTCGCGGGATCGGGACAATTTTGGTATCTCCTTGCCTGGCAGTGTTTCGCTGCTGCGCCATATCTGGAATTGGCGCAAGACCGGGCGCGGTATGATCGCCACGCCCTTCGCCGAAGGGGCCGCGTTTCTAAAGACCAACCCCAATGACGAACGGGCTGACATACAGCTGCATTTCGTCATCTCAATTGTCGATGACCACGCGCGCAAGCTGCACATGGGACATGGGTTCAGCTGTCATATCTGTGTGCTGAGACCGAAGTCCCGCGGCTCTGTTGGCCTCAACAGCGCTGATCCCAAGGCTGCCCCTCGAATTGATCCGCAGTTCCTTGCCGATCCAGAGGATCTGGCCGTGTTGATCAAGGGCGTCCGCAAGACGCGGCAGATCATGGCGGCAGAGCCACTGGCGGGCTACGCAGACAAGGAATTGTTCATAAACGATGAGCCGGATGACGCTGCCTTGGAGCAGCACATTCGTGCGCGGGCGGATACGATTTATCATCCGGTTGGCACCTGTAAGATGGGCACCGATCCGCTGTCGGTGGTTGATCCCTCGCTTCGGGTGCACGGGCTGCAGGGGCTGCGTGTGGTTGATGCGTCGATCATGCCCCGCCTGATTGGTGGCAACACCAACGCCCCCACCATTATGATCGCCGAAAAAGCCGCAGATATTATACGCGGTGCTTCGGCCCGCGACTGACATTTCAATTTCGGAGAAGACGACGATGCTTGGCAAGATGATGCACAAACAGCTGACCATAGGCTCGCTGATAGAACATGCGGGGCGTTTCCACAGCTCAACGACGGTCACCTCGGTTGAAACGTCGGGTGAAACCGAGCATGTGACCTGGGGTGACATCGATGCCAATGCCCGTAAACTTGCGGCGGCTCTGGGGCGCCTCGGTATCGTCCAAAGCGCCCGTTGCGGCACCATCGCCTGGAACAACCGCCGTCATCTTGAGATCTATTTTGGCGTGTCAGGTGGCGGGTATGTCTGCCATACGATTAACCCGCGTCTGAAGCCGGAGCAGCTGATCTACATCATCAACCATGCCGAGGATCAGGTGCTGTTTATTGACACGACCTTTGTTCCGGCTGTGGCGCAGTTGCGCGCGCAGTTCACCACTGTGCAACATATCGTGGTGATGGGATCGAAAGATGCCGATATCGCAGCGCAGATTGAGGGCGTGCTGTTCTACGATGATTTGCTGGATGCGGAGACCGCCGATTATGACTGGCCCGATCTGGATGAAAATCTGCCCTCTAGCCTGTGCTACACCTCAGGCACCACCGGCAACCCCAAGGGCGTCGAATACACCCACCGGACCAGCGTGCTGCACACGATTGGTGGTAATCAACCCGACGGTCTGGCCCTGCGGGCGCGGGATACGGTGTTGGCGGTGGTGCCGATGTTTCACGTGAATGCCTGGGGCACGCCGTATATGACCGCAGCTGTTGGGGCAAAGCTGGTGCTGCCGGGTCCGCACCTTGATGGGGCGAGCCTGGCCAAGTTGATTGATGCGGAAAAGGTGACTGTGGCGCTGGGCGTGCCGACGATCTGGATGGGCTTGTTGCAGGGGCTGGAGGAAACCGGCTGCACCGCCGAGAGCCTTGAACGCACGATTGTGGGCGGGTCTGCCCTGCCGACAGTCATGATCCCGACCTTCCGAGACAAATATGGCGTCGATTTGGTGCATGCCTGGGGTATGACGGAAACCAGCCCCATTGGAACGCTGAACCAGCTGCTGCAGAAACACAATGAGTTGGATGCCGAAGCCCAGGCCAAGCTGCGCGAAGGGCAGGGGCGACCAATGTATGGCATCGATCTGCGGATCGTCGACGATGGCGGCGCGATCTTGCCGCATGATGGCGAGACGCAAGGTAACCTGCAGATCTGCGGACATTGGGTGATCGACAGCTATTTCCGCGCCGGAGAATCCGCCCTGACAGAGGATGGATGGTTTGATACCGGCGATGTCGCCACAATTGACGGTGACGGCTATATGATCATTCGCGACCGCTCTAAGGATATCATCAAGTCTGGTGGCGAATGGATTTCCACTGTGGAGCTGGAAGATATCGCCATGTCGCACCCTGATGTCGCTCAGGCGGCGGCAATTGCGGCGAAACACCCCAAATGGGACGAACGCCCGGTGGTGATCGCTGTGAAACGGTCTGCCGATGTCACTGAGGCTGATCTGTTGGCACATTATCAGGGCAAGGTCGCCAGCTGGCAGATCCCCGACCGTGTGGTTTTTGTTGAATCCTTGCCATTGGGCGGCACCGGCAAGGTTCAGAAGAATACACTCCGGGAGAGATACGAAGGCATCCTGCTGGACTCTTGATATCCTGTACCGCCACCGAGTACCGCCACCGAGTATTTTGCCCGGTGGCGGCGCCTGTCCCTTTTAATGGGCGCATATTTTGCAGGTGAAAAGCCCGGTTGAGGCGCGCCGGACAGCATAACTGCCGGCAAATTTATCTGTTAAGGGCCGCTTAAGACCCCGCCTGATATCCCAGTAGTGGGTGAAAATAGGTGGTGGATTATGAGCGCACAAGGAAATGTGGCGCCCATTATCATCAAGAAGAAAAAGTCAGGTGGTGGCGATGGCCACCACGGTGGAGCCTGGAAGGTCGCCTATGCGGACTTCGTGACGGCTATGATGGCGTTCTTCATGTTGATGTGGCTGCTCAACGCAACGACTGAAAAACAGAGAAAAGGGCTGGCGGATTACTTTTCGCCATCCATACCGCTGAGCCGGGTGTCGGGTGGCGGAAACGGGGCATTCAGCGGTGACAGTATGTTCACTGAGGAGATCAAGCCTCAGAACGGAACTGGTGCGACTGATATTAATCCTACCGACGCGCAGCAGGCGAAAGGGGATTCGGGAACCGAGCAGGATAAGGAGCGTGAAGCCGCTGATGAGCAGTTCCGCGCCCTGGAAGAACAGCTAAAAGGTCGTGGCGGTGAAAGCATGGTCTCGATCGAAATGGCGCAACATATCATTACTCGTGTTACGGATGAGGGGTTGGTTGTCGAGCTCTTCGATACTGAGGAATCACCGCTGTTCAAAGACGGCACCGCAGAACCGACGCTTCTGTTCAGGGATATTGTGAAGATGGTATCGCGCGTTACAGGGGTTGTTGAAAACAACATCGCCATTGGCGGGCATATCAGATCTCATGCGGTTGTCGTCGCGAATAATCCGGTCTGGGAACTCTCCCACGCGCGGGCGGATGCCACCCGAATGATGCTCGAATCAGGTGGAACCAAGTCCAAACGCATGCATCGTGTGACCGGCCATGCAGACCGCAAACTGACGGATAACAACCCGATGTCAGCGCGAAACAATCGGGTCGAAATCATCCTTTTGCGGAAATGAGCGCAAGAACGCCAGGAATGGGCGGCCAACAGACCAGACAATTTTATCTGTTAGCCGCCCGTTAATGGGCAATCGGCTAGCTGTTGCATCAAGAAAGATTCGATGCAGCAGAAAGGCGTATCCATGACGATTTCTTCCTCGCTTAATGCCGGCGTTGCCGGACTTACCGCGAATGCCAGCCGACTGGCCTCCATTTCAGACAATATCGCGAATTCCTCGACCGCCGGCTACAAGCGCGTTCAGACGGATTTCCATTCGATGGTTATGAGCTCCTCTGGCGGCACCTATTCGGCCGGCGGTGTGCGCACGACCAATGTGCGCCTGATCGACGAGCGGGGACCGCTGGTGTCAACCAGCAATGCAACCGATCTTGCTGTGCGAGGCCGTGGTATGCTGCCTGTCACCTCGATGAACGAGGTTGAGACGGGCGCCACCAACCCCCAGATGATGCTGACAACTACGGCGTCGTTCAGAACCAATGCCGATGGCCTGCTGGCAACTGAGTCCGGTCTGGTTCTGATGGGCTGGCCTGCGCAATCTGATGGTACCATTCCACCCTATGCGCGCGACACATCTGATGCGCTGGAGCCGGTACGGTTCAATGTGAACAAACTGTCCGGAGAGCCGACGACCGAGATGTCCCTAGGCGTGAACCTGCCCGCGACAGCGACAGAGTCCACAGCGGCGGGCACCAGTGAGAACCTTTCGATCGAATACTACGACAACCTGGGTAAATCCGAGAGCCTGCAGATCGAATTTGTGCCCACCGTTCCGGCAACGGGCGAGTCGAACGAATGGACCATGATCATCACCGATACCGCGACCGGTGCGACCCCGATCGGGGAGTACACTCTGACCTTCGATGACAACCGAACGTCAGGCGGCGCACTGAACGCAGTCACGGATACGACCGGTGGTCCCTATGACCCGGCAACGGGCTCCATCATTGTAAACGTCGCTGGTGGCCCGATGGAGATCAATATCGGCACGCTGGGTGACGACAACGGGTTGACGCAATTGTCGGACACCTTTGCCCCCGCCTCGATCTCCAAGGATGGGGCTCCGGTCGGCAACTTCACCGGCGTAGAGATTGATGAGGCCGGCTATGTGCATGCCAACTACGACACCGGTGTCAGCCGCGTGGTTTATCAGGTTCCACTGGTTGACCTGCCGAACCCGAATGGCATGATCGCTATGGACCGACAGACCTATATGCCGTCCAGTGAAAGTGGCTCCTATTTCCTGTGGAATGCTGGTGAAGGTCCGACAGGCGACATCCTCGGCTATGCCCGCGAGGAATCCGCAACGGATGTGGCGGGTGAGCTGACCAATATGATTCAGACCCAGCGGGCCTATTCGTCTAACGCAAAAGTCATTCAGACCGTGGATGAGATGTTGCAGGAAACCACCAACATCAAGCGCTGATAGGCGTCCTTCCTTCTGATTAACATTCGCGCAAAGGCTGGATGACCCATGTCCATTACAAGTGCTCTCAATTCCGCAATGACCGGACTGACGGCGGCTGGTCGCTCGACATCGGTCGTCTCCGAAAACCTGTCGAATGTCCTGACGCCGGGGTATTCGCGCCGGAGCCTTGCGCTTACCAGCGCCGGCGACGGGTTCAGCGGGGTCAAGGTCGGTCACGTGCAGCGGATCAACGATCCGGCGCTGCAATCCAGCGTGCGTTCTGCCAATTCAGAGGTCGGCGTTGCAGAGGTGAAATCCGCTTTTTTTGGTCGCATGACCGAATTGGTTGGTAGCGCCGACGACCCCTATTCAATCACGCAGCGACTAACGGATTTCGATTCCGGACTGATCGAGGTGATTTCGCGACCCGATTCCGGACCGCGGCTGAATGATCTCGCAATCCAAGCGGAAGAGTTGGTGCGGTCGATTGCGGATGCGGCAGAGGGTCTACGCAATCAGCGCACGGCTGCCGACAGAGCAATTGACGTACAAGTCGATACGGTCAATCAGTCACTGGAAAAGCTTCAAAAACTGAATGCAAAAATTGCGGTCAGCCAATCAACCGGGTCTGATTCGGCGTCGCTGCTGGATCAACGAGACCTGCTGATTGACGAAGTGAACAAGATCATTCCGGTCAAGGTCGTCAATCGTGACAGGGGTCAGGTTGCCCTGTTCTCCGAAGGGGGCGCTGTGCTGCTGGACGGCCAAGCAGCTGAGCTGAGTTTTGACGGTAAGGCCGATACACTGCCATACATGACTCTGGGCAACGGTCTGCTCTCCGGGTTGCAGATCAATGGTATTGATGTCGCAACAGGGCCCGGCGGGCCTATCCGCGGCGGCACACTTGCCGCCCAATTTGAGGTGCGCGATGTCCTGACCGTCGAGGCGCAGGAAGATCTGGACGCTATGGCAAAGGATCTTATCGAACGCTTTCAAGATCCTGCGCTGGATCCAACCTTGGCAGCAACGGATCCTGGCATCTTCACCGATCAGGGTGCATTTTTCGATCCGGTCAATACTGTCGGCATCGCCAACCGTATCGAGCTGAATGACAAGATTGCCATGCAGGGGCAGGCCGAAACCTGGCGGCTACGCGACGGCTTGAATGCAGCCTCGCCCGGTAATGCCGGGGATGCGACGCTGCTGCGCGGATATGCGGATGCTCTGGACGCCAAGCGCACGGTGTCATCCGTCGGCCTGGGGACGGCAAATCTGGATGCTAGTACGCTGAGTGCGAACCTGTTGTCTCGCTTCGCGCAGAGTGAAAATTCTGCCGAACAGAACGTCGCCTTTGCGGCAGCAACCTATACCGAAATGTACCAGCGAGAGTTGGCGCAGGGCGTCGACAGTGATGCTGAGCTGCAGAACCTTATTGTGATTGAAAAAGTCTATCAGGCCAATGCGCGGATGATTTCCGTGGTTGATGAGCTGATGGAAACACTTCTGAGGATTTAACGAATGATTATGAATTCCTATGGGGATATGGCTCAACACTTGTTCCTGCGCAATCGGTCGGTTGGTCTGAAGAATGATATCTCAACCCTGACCCAGGAGCTGAGCTCGGGAAAAACCTCGCAGTTGACACAGAAACTAGGGGGGGATCTGACATATCTCTCGGATGTTGAGCGTAACCTGGATCGCCTCAAATCGTTTCAGGTTGCGAACACCGAGGCAGCGCTGTTTGCATCGTCCATGCAGAACAATATCGAATTGATTTCTGACAATGTGGTCAAGCTCACGGGCGATATTTTTTCAGTCACGACCTCGCCGAATGACGAAACATCTCAGCAATTGTCAAAGCAGGCTGAAGTGTACCTGACCGAAGCCATCCGCTCGCTGAATGGCGAAGTCGCTGGCCGAAGCCTGTTTTCCGGCAAAGATACCGAGGCCCAACCCCTTGCTGATATCAACACATTGATGTCGGCACTGGTGACGGAGGTGACGCCATTCACCACTGCGCCAGATATCGTGCAGGCCGTTAAAGATTGGTTCGCCGATCCGCTTGGGTTTGATGCGGTTATGTATCAGGGCGCGTCGGACCTGATGGATCCGGTGAGAATCGGTCCGACAGAAGAGGTCACCGTCTCTCTGAAGGCCAATGACGATGCGTTTAAACAGACTCTGCAGAGCCTTGCCATCGCAACTTTGGTTAATGACCCAGGGCTCAGCCTCACCTCAGATGTGAAGTTCGAGATGTTGCGCAGCACAGGAGTTGAGTTGCGCGAAAGTCAGGTCCAATTGATTCAGATGCAGTCGGATCTGGGTTTTGTGGAGGGCCGCATTGAAGAGACCGCGACCCGCAATGGCGCCGCCCAGACCAGCCTCAGCCTGGTCTTCAATGAGCTTGTTCAGGCTGACCCCTATGAAACATCCACCCGTCTGGATGAGGCGCAGTTCCAACTGGAAAGCCTGTTCACCGTCACCGCGCGCACATCGCAGCTGTCGCTGATGAGGTTCCTGTCATGATGCGGTTCATTCGGGTTCTTCTTGCTGTACTGCTGCTGCCGGCAATGGCTCAGGCGAATGCGATCAGGCTAAAAGATCTGGTTGAGTTTGATGGTGTGCGCGGTAACGATCTGGTTGGCTACGGTCTGGTCGTAGGGTTGAACGGGACAGGTGATGGTCTGCGGAACTCCCCCTTCACCGAAGAGATCATGTCGAATATTCTGGAGCGGCTGGGCGTCAATGTGACCGGCGAACAGTTTCGGCCCAAGAATGTTGCTGCGGTATTCGTCACCGCCACGCTGCCGCCGTTTGCTCGCGTAGGCGGCACTGTTGATGTGACAGTGTCCGCGATCGGCGATTCAAAGAGCCTGCTGGGTGGGACGCTGGTCATGACACCGTTGAATGCCGCAGATGGCCAAATCTATGCGGTCGCCCAAGGTACCATTCTGGCAGGCGGAGCCGTCGCGGAGGGGGAAGGCGCCTCTGTCACACAGGGTGTCCCCACTGCTGGTGTCATCCCTTCGGGTGCGCGGGTTGAGCGTGAGATCGACTTCGATCTGTCCTCGCTCTCGTCCATGCGTCTTGCGTTGCGCGAGCCTGATTTCACCACCGCTGGCCGCATCGAACGCGCGATCAACGCGGAATTTGGACGTAACGTGGCACTGATGCGTGATTCCGGGACGGTTGAGATCGACGTGCAGCGGACGAACACCCGCTCCACCGCCCATGCTGTCGGGCGGATCGAGAATATTCTGGTTGAACCTCAGCGCAAGGCACGTGTGGTTGTCGATCAACGCTCTGGTACCATTGTGATGGGCAGCGATGTGCGTATCTCGCGGGTTGCCGTCGCGCAGGGGAATCTGACCTTGCGGATTGAGGAAACACCGTTGGTTGTGCAGCCTAATCCATTCGCCGACGGTGAGACGGTGATTGTGCCGCGCACTGGCGCTGCGATCGAAGAAGAAGAAGGCATTCAGCTGGCAGAGGTCCCGGAAACCACATCGTTGTCGGAAGTGGTGGCGGGTCTCAATGCGCTGGGAGTGTCGCCGCGGGATATGATTGATATCCTTAAGAGCCTGAAGGCGGCTGGTGCGCTACATGCTGAATTCGTGGTGCGGTAGCGCGTCGACATAAAGCTACCGTCAAGCAGATATACCCCCCGGACCTTAGCGTTCCGGGGGTTTTTGCTTGGGCTATGGGCCGCCACGTTCATTCACTGCCTGGCTATTTTTCGACCCTGACCGGCTTCATGATACAAGGTGAATCTAATGCCCGGCCGGGAGCTATCTCAGCTTGGCCTGATCCTCTTGTCTGACTTGAACAAGGGGACACCAGAGTGCTGGATTTAGAGTATTCGTTTCAACTGCTAGTCCGGCGCGCATGTAGCCCCTTTGGTGGCCGCATGATTGACCGTCCGATAGAGACGCCGCTGAGGGAGAGGTGCATGGCGTTAGGTCGAGAAGCTGTCGAGATCACGTTTGTCGCGCCAATGCAAAACGCCCCGGCCACTGTTGTGACCGGGGCGTTTCGCAGGGGGCTTCCTGCAAACGGGTGTGTTTCAGGGGAAGTAACTGCGGACCAAGGCGCTTGCTATAAGGCTCCAACCGTCGGCGACAACAAAAAACGCCAGTTTGAAGGGCATGGACACAACAGCTGGCGGAACCATCATCATCCCCATCGACATCAGAACTGCCGCAACCACCAGATCGATGACCAGAAACGGCAGGAAGACCAGAAAGCCAACCTGAAAGGCTCGGGCAATTTCCGAGAGCATAAAGCTCGACACCAGGGTCGACAAAGGGGCCTCAGCGGTAGGGTCTATACCCGCAGTGGCGGGTCGCAGATCCGCAATCGCGTAGAATGTATCGGGGTCAAGACGCGCGGCCATGAACACTCGAAACGGCTGCAACGCACGCTCGAGCCCGGTTTCCACATCCAGTTGTTCCTCAATCAGTGGATTGATTCCGGTGGTCCAGGCTTCGGTAAAAACCGGTTCCATGACGAAATAGGTGAGGAACAGCGCAAGGCTGATCATCAGCATGTTCGGTGGTGCCTGCTGCAAACCAATAGCCTGCCGGAGTATCGACAATACGGTGACAAGAAACGGGAAGCAGGTGATCATAATCAACAGCCCCGGAGCGAGGCTGAGGACGGTGATCAGCAGGATCAACTGGATCGAGCGGGCTGAGATCGACTGCCCATCGCCCAAGGACAGGTTGAGATCCTGCGCGCTCACAGCCTCTGGCAGGCCGATGGCCAGCATGGCAGCCAGAACGGCGGCAAAAAGGGCGGTGCGTGTCATCCCAGACCGCTTTGCAAATCCGCGATTTCGGTCAGTCGAACGGCCAATTGACCAGCCTGCTCGCCTTCCAATTCCTCCAGCTGTCCCCTTGCGACAAGCCGGTCACCAACATAGAGATCCACGGGATCTTCTACCCGCTTGTCGAGTGTCAGGATCGCGTTCTCGCCAAGGTTTACCAGATCCCGGATCAACGGTCTTGCCTTGCCAACAGAGACGACAACCTCGACCGGTACCGATACAAATGGATTACCTGCATCGCCAGACTTCCTGTTCATTTCAGCAGACTTATCCATATTTGCTGTCCTCTGTGATGTGGAAAGAGAAGGCCTCGATAGAGTCCTGTATAGAATTGATTAGTGCTGAGCTGTTGATCTCCCGCTCGATGCCACCGACTTTGAGATAGGCTTGACCAGACGACAGCATGACATCTTCCCGGACCTGTACAGGAACGGTGAAGCTCTTCGTCAATAGGGCGCGCACCGTTGCACCCTCGCCAGGTGAGACAACGATGTTTATCGCCTGATCGGCCTGGCTCTTGGCCATATCCGTCAGCTGATCGACGATGTGATGGCCAAAGCTGGCGGCCATGGCATCGGGAAGAACTGCGCTGGTCAGAACCTTGAACATCGGATCCAGAGATTCCAGCAGTTGGGTCTGTGCCTCATGAAAGGTGAAGCTAAGATCCTCGAGCGAGTTGGCCAATTCGGAGGAAACATGTGTGGTCTCCTTGTCCTTGGCCGTTACCGCGTCGTCCCAGCCCGCACTGTAGCCCTTTTCATAGGATTCCAGCCGTTTCTCCTCCAGCAGTTCTTCACTGACTTCTGCAACCGGCACCGCAGGTGTGTCCATGGCAAAATCTTCAAGAAGATGGGCAATGGTCATCAGGCTCTCTCCTCATTCTCTTCCAGCCAACCGCGCAGGATCTGAACGGTTTCTTCCTGGCGTTCGCCAATCATCGAGCGGAGGCGATCAACAGGGTTGTCACCACCGCCTCCAAGCGCAGGCAAGCCACCCATATCGCCCATTCCGCCCATGTCTCCCATGCCCATACCGCTGCCCATGCCCATGCCACCCATGGGTTCGAACTGACCGGTATCGTTGTTCTCTATTTCGCCATCCAGCGCGAGGTCAGCGCCCAGATTTGGGTTGGCCATGAAACCGCCACCGCCAAGCGCGGGCAGCTCATCCATGGCGTCGCCTACCGGTGCACCGAGTGCCGGAGCACTGCTCGGGTTCGACAGAATGGGACGAATGACAAAGAGACCGAGGATCAAAGTGACAAGAGCAAGAGCAGCCATCTGGATCAGTGACATCGCATCCAGATAGATGTTGTCGAAGACGGAGGCGCTGACCACGGTGCCTTGTGGCTCTACTGTGGGCATTTCCATCGATTTCAGTGTGATAACATCACCACGTTTCTCACTGAATCCTACCGCAGCAGAGATCAATTCGCGGAGGGCGCCAAGCTCTTCCTCGGCCCGTGGGACCATAACAGTTTCACCGGTTGCTGTTGTCGTCGGCACACCGTTCAACAGTACAGCGACAGTCAGACGCTTGATCGCGCCAGGCCCACGCAGGATTTCTTTTTCGGTCTCGGATATTTCATAGTTCACCCGTTCGCGGGTTGCGCTGGTACTGGCCTTTGACCCATCGCCCGAGGCGGCATCGCCATCGGGTATATTGGAGGCTACGGTCACCTCACCCGACTGATTTTGCGAAGAATCCGCACGTTCCTCCACATCGGTGCTGATGGCGACACGGCTTTCGGGATCAATGCGTTTCTCGCGAATAGACTCGGTGTCGGTCACGGTTTCGACGCTCACCTCAACCACAGCATTGCCGTGGCCAACGCGTGCTTCGACCAACCGCATGACCCGTTCACGAATCGACTGCGAGCGATCATCGGTTCCGGCGCCGACAGCGGCAGCGGCCTCGGGAGAGCCGATCAGCGCGCCATTGGCATCAATCACCGCTACGTTTTCCACCGCCAGACCTGTCACAGCCGAGGAAATCAGAAAGCGAATCGCATTGGCCTGCGCGGGCGTGATGGGCGAGCCCATCGGCACAACCGACACAGAGGCAGTCGGTTCAGCCGTGCGTTGAAACGGATTTGATCCGGTATTTGCGATATGGACCCGGGCCTGGGTCACATGCGGGCTGGCCACGATGGTACGGGCCAGCTCCCCTTCCTTTGCGCGCCAGTAGGCGGCATCAAACATTTGCGATGTGGTCCCGAACCCGCTGAGCGAATCAAGCAGTTCGTAACCGCGCCCGCCGTTTGCAGGCAGGCCTTCGCTCGCCAGCGTCATGCGGAGTTCGTCGCGTGCCGAAGCCGGAACATAAATTGATCCGCCGCGCACTTCATATTCGGTGCCGCGCTGTTCCAGCGCGCGCACTACATCCCCAGCCGAACCGCTTTCCAGCCCGGCATATAGTAATTGCATCGTGGGCGTATTCGCCACACGGGACATCGCCAGGACGCTGAGAATCACGATCACCGTGGCCCCCACGGCAATCAGGCGCTTTCGCGTGTCCAAACCTGCCCAGACATTCTTGATCTGCTGCACATTAACCTCCGTAGCATCGGCGTTCTGTCCGATGTGCAACCCTTTTGCCGGATTGCCCTTAACATTCGGTTAGTGTCCGCCAGCTAAGAAGATGAGGCACGACGTATTAGGGATAGTCATGACAGACGCTGTAGTAGACACAGAACAGGACGCCCCGGCCAAGAAGAGCAAGTTGCCCCTTATTATCGGGGTTGTCCTTGCACTTGTTGGAGCCGGTGGGGGATTCTTCGCTGTCCAGTCAGGCCTTCTTCCCTTTGGTCAGAGCGCAGCCCCAGAAGGGGTGGATGCGACCGAAGTGGCGCCAGAAGGCGTGGACAATGGTGAGTCGGCGGAAGATATCGCCAATCTCGCTTTTATCGAAATGGAACCGATTGTGATCAGTTTGCGCAAGGCAAGTGGTCTAAAGCACCTTCGATTCCGCTCTCAGCTGGAGGTTGACCTCGCCCACAGGGCTGAGGTTGAGAAAATCCTCCCGCGGATTGTCGATGTTCTCAACAGTTATCTCAGGGCACTGGAGCTGGAGGATCTGACCGATCCAATGGCCCTGCCCAAACTGCGCGCACAGATGCTGCGGCGGATCAATATTGCAGCTGGCCAGGGCCGGGTGCGTGATCTGCTGATTATGGACTTCGTATTGAACTAGGAGAACGGGATGGAACTGATTGCAGATATCCTGCTTGCGGCCGGGGCCATGGGGGCGGGCTTTTACTGCCTGGTGCTCTCGCGTCGGCTGAAGCGTTTTAATGATCTGGAAAAGGGGGTTGGCGGTGCAGTTGCGGTGCTTTCTGCGCAGGTCGATGATCTCAACAAGTCGCTGCTGGCCGCGCGTCATGTGTCGGATGGTTCCAGCAAGGCGCTCGACCAACTGACCGGGCGCGCCGAATCGGTCGCACAGCGGTTGGAGCTAATGATGGCTTCCATGCATGATATGCCTGAGGCGGCGGCGACTGAGCCGAAATCCACTGTCGCTCCGTCTGCTGTCGCCGAAGAAAGCGATGCATTGGCAGCGGCATATGAGGCCGACGCGGAGCCGGAAGTGGCGGCGGAGCCGGAACCTGCGAAACCCGCAGGTCTGATGTTTGTCCGTCATAACCGGTCTCAGGGTCGGGTTGCATAATGGCCAAGACAGCAAAGACAAAAGCCGCCCCGGTGAAGCCGAAGAAGGCAAAGCGCATCAGGCGGTCGCGTAGCAGCGCTCTCATGATGCTGGCGTTGCTGTTGATGGGGTCAGCAATTGTGCGTCTCGGTCTGGAGGCTGGTCCGGCTATCGCGCGTGAGGTTGCGAATCTGCAGGACGAATCGACCCTGAAAGAAGAGCCGAAAGGCACGCTGAATGGTCAGTCGATGCCCTCTTCTGCCGAACTGCAGAACATGCTCGCGGCCTTTCAGGAACGTGAAGCTGTTCTATCTGCCCGTGAGGCTGAGATCGAAGACCGTATGAAGGCGCTCGAAATCGCAGACGAAGCGATTGAGCAAAAACTGGTGGCGCTGGAGCAGGCAGAGCAAGAGCTGAAATCGACACTCGCTCTTGCGGATGGTGCAACTGAGGCAGATCTGACGCGGCTGACGTCGGTCTATGAACAGATGAAACCAAAAGAATCGTCTGCCCTTTTTGAGGAGATGGATCCAGCCTTTGCAGCGGGCTTCCTCGCACGCATGCGCCCCGAGGCAGCGGCCGGCATCATGGCAGGGCTCAGCCCGCAGGCGGCCTATACAATCAGCGTGGTCCTGGCGGGTCGCAATGGGTCTGTTCCAAAGGAGTAAGCAAGTGCTGCTCCTCAGGCTTTTTTAACGTGAATCGCCTAAACTTGTAGAAACAAACGAAATTCGGAGTGGACCTAATGCTCGGTATTGTAGGCATCGTGGTTATCTTTGTCATGGTGTTCGGGGGATATCTCCTCGCAGGTGGCAAGTTTGCGATCATCATCAAAGCTCTGCCATTCGAATTCATGATGATTGGCGGCGCTGGTGTTGGCGCCTTTCTGATCAGCAATGATATGGGCGGCGTTAAACATACGCTGAAAGACGTCGGCAAGGTGTTCAAGGGTCCCAAATGGAAGCCCGATGACTACCGCGATCTTCTGTGTCTGCTCTTTTCATTGATCAGGATCGCAAGGGCGAACCCGGTTGAGGTTGAACAGCATATCGAAGATCCGGAAAATTCTTCGGTATTCAATCGCTATCCCAAAATCCTCGCGGATAAAGAGGCGGTAAATCTGATCAGCGACACCATGCGGTCAGCCTCGATGAACTATGATGATCCGCATCAGGTTGAGGAAGTTCTGGAAAAACGGATTGAGGCGAATCTGCACCACGCCCTGCACTCCAGCCATGCGCTGCAATCGCTTGCCGATGGTCTTCCGGCGCTGGGCATTGTTGCGGCTGTTCTCGGCATTATTAAAACCATGGGATCAATTGATCAGCCGCCTGAGGTTCTGGGTAAACTGATCGGTGGTGCGCTTGTTGGGACATTCCTTGGTGTTTTCCTTGCCTATGGTCTGGTCGGCCCCTTCGCAGGCAAGGTGAAATCGGTTGTCGAAGAGGACGCGCATTTCTATTCGCTCATCCGCGAAGTTCTGGTGGCCAACCTGCACAATCACGCAGCGGCGATCTGTATCGAAGTGGGGCGTCAGAACACCCCATCCCACATCCGCCCCGGATTTTCTGAACTGGAAGATGCCTTGAAATCGGTGAAACAGGACGCAGCATGATGTGGCGCGCGCTGACCATTGCAGCATTGACCCTGGCTGCGGCATCCGCGGATGCTCAGACAGTGGTCGCCCGTTCGGGAGAGCATGCCGGGTTTTCCCGGTTGGTCATGCGGCTTCCCGCTGGTGCGCCTTGGTCTCTGCGTCAGTCTGGGCAGTCAGCCCAGGTGGTGATCGATACGCCCACAGTCGTGTTCGACACCTCGCGAGTCTTTGACCTGATCCCGCGTACGCGGCTGCAGTCGGTCTCCCAAGCCGGGCCTGGGCAACCGTTGCAGCTGCAGCTTGGGTGTAACTGCGATGTCAGCTCCTTCGTTCAGAAGGACGGGTATCTGGTGGTCGATATCGCCGATGGCACGCCCCGTGCCGATCAGCCTTTGACGGCCGGATCGCCGTTGCCGCTCTTGCCCGGAAATATCAATAGTACCGGATATCGGTTTAATCTTGCGGCGCGGGCAGCTGCGGACGCGCGTGCCGCACTTGATCTTGCTGGTGTGACGTCTCGCAGCACTACCGGTGCTGATCAGGTGCAGCGTCTTCCTGTCGCTGTGGCGGATACACCGTCAGCGATCCAACTGCCCCTAGACCTGACCCGAACCCCACGCGCTGAGGTACCTGCCGCGCCGGTTGAAGAGGCCCGCGTTGCGGTGGAGTCTGCCACTGAGCCGAAACCGGTTCCGGTCCAAGTTGACACGGACATGCTGCTTGATTTGTCGGAAACCGAAAGAGCGGCAACGGTCAACGAATCCGAACAGCGGCTGTTGCAACAAATCAGCCGTGCCACCAATCAAGGGTTATTGGAATTGGTCGGCGTTGAGGTGCACGATGGCACGGACGGGCATGTCCTTGATCCTCTGAGCGGCCGAGACCGCCCCCTTAATCCGCTGGACCAGATTTCCGTCACCTCCTCGGTGGATCGGGAAACCGGTCTTATTGCACGCAGGTCCGACACGTCGGGCCAGCCAACGCATTGCCTGCCAAGCCGACAATTGGCGGTGCATGCATGGGGCACGGACGAGCCGTTTGCGGATCAGATTTCGCCATTGCGCGCGGATTTGGTGCGTGAATTTGATGACGTCGATCCGGAAGCGGTTTTGACCCTGGCGCGGGCATATCTTTTCTTTGGATTTGGTGCTGAGGCGCAGGCGATTCTGCGGATGATGCCATCTGGTGCTGCGGAGCACGACGATGCCGTGGCGCTGACGGCCATGGGGGCTGTGCTGGATGGCCAGCCGATGGAGGTCAATCACACGTTCGCGGGGCAGCAGGTTTGCGATAGCGAAGTGGCGCTTTGGGCGGCCTTGGCAGATGGAACGATCAAGAAAAATGCCAAAACGGATGCGATTCAACAGGCTTTTGCCAAGCTACCACCCCATCTGCGGGTGCAAGTTGGTCCGCGCATCAGCACTTTGTTTGCTAAGGCGGGTGATCCCCATCTGGCGGGCGCGGCTTTGCGGTCTGTTGATCGTACAGGTGTCGAACATGTCCCTGAAATCAACTTGGCCGAGGCGGAGATTGCCAGACTGGAAGGCGACGTTGAAACCGTCGCCCAAGAGTTGACGGATGAGGTGGCCGAACGGACGGAAAACGCACCGCGGGCCCTGATCGAACTGATCGACCTCAGTTTTGCTGAGCGCAGCGCACTGTCGCCGGATGTGCCGGATCTGGCCGCCTCCTATGAGGTCGAGAATCGCGACAGTCCGCTGGGCGCTGATCTCAGGCGCGCAGTGGTTGCCGCCCTGGCGTTGACTGGTGAGTTTCATGACAGTTTCAGTGAACTGGAAGCGCTAAGCCGACGCGACGGTCCAGCCGCGCGTACTGCGGCGCTGGAACCGTTGCTAACCTTGCTGACAGAGCGGGCAGATGATGTCACCTTCCTGCAATATGCGCTGGTTATCGCGGCCAATGGTACCACCGCAGAGGTCGCACCAGTCGCGGATATCGTGGCCGAACGCCTGCTGGATCTGGGGTTTGCACAGCAGGCTCAATCAATCCTGAAAAAGCTGGCAATGGAGCCTGGAAACACGAAACGTCGGCTGATCCTGGCCAAAGCAGCGTTGGCGATGGACAAGCCGCATTCCGCTTTGGTTGAGTTGATGGGACTGTCAGGTTCTGCAGCAAACAAGCTGCGTGCAGAGGCACTTTGGCGCAATGGAGAATACGCCAGGGCTGGTGAGTATCTGCTTGAAGAAGAAGAAAAAGATGCTGCCACGCGTGGATTCTGGCATTCCGAGGATCGCGATACGCTTGCCACGATGGATGCGGATGACACGGAACAGTTCGGTGGCGTCGCGCGCGTGACAACACAAATCGAAGAGACGGCGAAAGAACCCACCGGTCTGCCGCCCTTGGCCCATGCGAGGGCGCTTGTTGAAAGCAGCGAGGGGACGCGTGGCGGCATCGCAGATCTGTTGCAGAAAGTAACGCCGCAGGCGGATCCTTCCGACGATGGATCGTAGCGTCCAAGAACCACGTATCTGAGCGGAGCATTTGCAAAGATCGCCTGATCGAGGCGGTCTTTGCGCGTTTGGTGATAACGGTTTGTCAACGCTCTCAGCTTACGCTCGAACCTAGGGTGAATCCTCATTTGGACAGGCAGAATGCCGAAATCGAGCTATTATTTCCGACAACAGCGGCGGTGTGTCCGCTGCGCAGGCAGTTTGCCAAAGTGGTCCGTGCTGCTTGTCGCAGTATTTGGCCTCCTGGGGCTGCTTATTCCTCAGACAATATACGCGGCTTCACCGCAGGTATCGGCCCTATGTGATCTTGCCGCGCGACGGGCAGCGCGTGATCAGGGCGTTCCGCTGGACGTGTTGCGCGCCATCACCAGGACGGAGACCGGCCGCGGTGGAAAACAAGGGCTCCAGCCCTGGCCTTGGACCGTCAATATGGAAGGTGCCGGCAAGTGGTTTCAGACAGAAGATGAGGCCCGGGCCTATGTCTTCTCCCACTTCAAACGCGGTGCACGGAGCTTTGACGTCGGGTGTTTCCAGATCAATTTCAAATGGCATGGTCAGGCTTTCGATTCGATCGACCAGATGTTCGACCCGCTTGCGAATGCGCAATATGCGGCGCGGTTCCTGCGTGAACTGCACGATGAATTTGGTGACTGGTCACAGGCTGCCGGCGCCTATCACTCGCGCACACCCACCTATGCAAACCGCTATACTGCGCGTTTTGACAGGGTGCGTGCGGACCTAAAGCCGGTGGAGACGGTCGCAGCAATGCCGGTAGAGCGCAGCCGAGCCACGTTTACCGCCCCACAACCCCTCGCCATGCTTCACAATCCTTCGCCGCTGATCGCTCAGGGTGGGGCACCGTCTGGTGCTGCCCGCCTGGGATCTCTGGTTCCATTGACCGGCGGCGGCACTTCGGCGCAAGCGCTCATCGTACTGAAATAAGGGCTGATTTTCGTGCCAAACATTGATATGCAAAAACTGTTCAGCCCAACCGTACTGCTGGCAATTGCGCTGATGTCGATCATCGTGATGATGATCCTGCCGATGCCCGCCTGGGTGCTGGACATCGGGCTGGCCGCCTCCTTTGGGTTGGCGATTCTGATCTTCACCATCACGCTATTTATTGAACGTCCGCTGGATTTTTCGTCTTTTCCGACGGTTCTCCTGGCCTCCCTGATGCTGCGTCTGTCGCTCAATGTGTCGTCGACAAAACTGATCATCGGTCAGGGGCACACCGGTACCGATGCGGCAGGGGGCGTGATCGAAGGATTTGCGCAATTTGTGATGGGCGGCAGTGTTTTCCTTGGTCTCGTGGTGTTCGGCGTGCTGCTGATCGTGAATTTTATGGTCATCACCAAAGGTGCCGCACGGATGGCCGAGGTTGGCGCCCGCTTCGCCCTGGATGCTATGCCGGGTAAACAGCTGGCCATCGACAGCGACATGTCCGCTGGTGCCATTGATCACGCAACCGCGCGCGACCGCCGGGAGACGGAACAGCGCGAGACGACGTTCTTTGGCTCTCTGGATGGTGCGTCCAAATTTGTGAAAGGCGACGCGATTGCTGGTCTGCTGATCACTTTGCTGAATCTGATCATGGGCCTGATCATGGGCGTTCTGATCCACGGAATGCCGGTGGTCTCCGCGTTTGAAACCTATGCGATCCTGACGGTTGGCGATGGTCTGGTATCGCAAATTCCGTCCGTGATTATTTCCATCGCCGCGGCGCTGCTGCTGGCGCGCGGGGGTGCCACCGGGTCCACCGATATCGCGCTGGCTGACCAGTTGGGCAAACACCCGGCGGCCTTGGCCACTGTGGCCATTCTCATGGCGCTGTTTGCTTTGGTTCCCGGCCTGCCTTTCATTCCTTTCATGGCTGGTGCGGCTGTGCTGGGCTACACCGCCTACCGGATGAGCAAAAACCTGAAGGACCGCGAAGAAGCCGAGATGGAAGAGCAGATCGAAGAGGTCATGGAGCCCAAGGAAAACCGGGCCCTTGGCGATATCCTTGATCTGGACGACCTGCACCTGGAGTTTGCGCCCGATCTGGTGAGCATGGTGCTGGACGCAGGGACCGGCCTTGATGCCCGTATCGCCAACATGCGAACGCATGTGGCCACGACATTCGGGCTGATCCTGCCTGAAATCCGCCTGACGGATGAGCCGGAACTGATGACAGGCACCTATGTGATCAAGGTTCAGGGCGTCGAACAGGTGCGCGGCATTCTGCATCCGGAAATGGTTCTGGCCCTGATGCCGGACAATCATGATGCCCTGCCGCCGGGCACAGATGTCACCGAACCCGTCTATGGTGCTCCGGCGCGCTGGATTTCCTCAAAGGCGCAGGAAGATGCTGCACTGTCGGGGGCGACAATTGTGACGGCGCCAGAAATTTTGGCAACGCATCTGCTGGAAGTGATCAAACAGAACTTCCCCCGCCTGCTGACACTGAAATCGCTTCGCCGTCTATTGAATGAGATGACCGAACTGACGGATGAGTTCCGCGCCGAAGCCAATCGAAAGCTGCTGGATGAACTGGTGCCGGACAAGGTTCCGATCGACACATTGCACACAGTCCTGCGGCTGCTTCTGGAGGAACGCGTCTCTATCCGAAATATGCCGCTGATTCTGGAGACCATCGCCGAGGCCCGCCTGCACACGCCACAGCCTGAGATCATCTGTGAACATGTACGCCAGCGGCTGGGGTTCCAGCTGGTTGGTGAGATGAAACGCGAAGATGGGACCATTCCGCTGATCCAGCTGGCGCCTGAGTGGGAGGAGACATTCTCCACCTACCAGATCGATGCCCAGGGCGGTGCCGTCGATATTGCGCTGCCGCCGGAACAGTTCAACCGGCTGGCCGAAGGGCTGAGTGAGCGGCTGAACACCACCACGGAACAGGGCGTATTTGCAGCGGTTGTGACCTCAACCCGGCGCCGTCGATATTTGCGGACAATCCTCAAATCGCGTGGCATCCTCAACCCGGTCCTGTCATTCGAGGAGATCGGACTAGAAGCCAGACCGGCGCTCGTTGGTATGGTTCCCGCATGAATCTCGACTTTCTGCCACCTGAGCTGGTCGCCCTTCTGGGCGCCGGCTTTTGGCATGGGGCCATCGTCTTTCTGCGGATTGGGGCAATGGTTTCTGTGCTGCCTGCCTTTGGCGAAAAATATGTACCGGTACGGATCAAACTGGCGATTTCCCTGGCGTTCACATTCATCGTGGCGCCGGCCTTGCCGATACTTCCGCCACCGGCCAGCCCATTGCATTATGGCAGCCTCGCACTCAGCGAAGCGGTTGTCGGTTTGGCGCTGGGAATGGCGATCCGCATGTTTGTTCATGCTATTCAGATTGCCGGCACTATTGCCGCACAGTCGACCTCTCTCGCGCAGGTATTGGGAGGTATCGGCGCAGAACCCATGCCGGCAATCGGTGCGGTCTTGCTGATCTCTGGTCTGGCGCTAGCGGTGATGTTGGGTCTGCACATCCGGGTGGCTGAATTCATGATCTACAGCTACATGATGTTTCCGGTGGGTGAATTTCCGAGCGCGTCAGGGCTGTCGGACTGGGGGGTGCACCGGGTATCGCGTAGTTTTGCGATGGGCTTCTCGCTGGCAGCACCATTCCTGATCGGCTCGATGGTTTATAACCTGACATTGGGTGTCATTAACCGCGCGATGCCTGCGCTTATGGTGGCCTTTGTAGGTGCCCCGGTTGTGACCTTCGGAGGTCTGGCAATTCTGATGGTGGCCAGCCCGATGATCTTGGATATCTGGAGCACGGCGCTCATGGGCTTTTTCGCCAATCCGGGTGAGGGGATGCCATGAGCGACGACGATTCAGACAAGTCATATGAGCCAACACCGCAAAAGCTTGAGAAAGCTCGTAAGAAGGGGGAGGTTCCGAAGTCGACGGACCTCAATGTGGCAGCAGCCTATCTTGGTCTGATTGTTGCAATCTATGTATCGGGCGCGGATGTGGTGGAGGAGCTCGGGACGATATTGATGTCGTTCCTGGACCAACCCGATCGCTTGGCCGATTTGTTCTTCGGCGGCGCGGGCACTGTCCCGCTTGGTGGCATATTGATGGCGGTCGGCACGTCCAGCCTGCCGATATTCATTGTACCGATGGCCGCCGTTTTGCTCTCGATCATCGCGCAGCGTGCTCTGGTTTTTGCGCCGAGTAAGCTGGAACCAAAGCTCTCAAAAATTTCGATTATTTCTAACGCAAAGAACAAATTCGGGCGTTCGGGATTGTTCGAGTTTTTCAAAAGTACGGTCAAGCTGGTGCTGTATTCGGTCTGCATGGGCATCTACCTCAATTTTCGGCTGCCAGACATGATTGCCTCTTCGGCCACCGGGGCGTTTGTTGTTGTGATGATGATGGCGCAGCTGGCGCTGGAGTTCCTGATCCTTGCGTTGATCATCGCGCTGGGTATCGGTGTGATTGATGCGGCCTTTCAGCAGGCAGAGCACAATCGAAAGAACATGATGTCCCGCCAGGAGGTCATGGACGAAGCCAAGGAAGCTGAGGGCGATCCGCATCTGAAGGGCGCGCGTCGGCAGAAGGCACATGAAATTGCTATGAGCCAGGGTGTCGCCGATGTGGCCGAAGCTGATGTCGTGATCGTCAACCCGACCCACTACGCGGTGGCGCTGAAGTGGGACCGCGCACCTGGGCAGGCCCCCATATGCGTGGCCAAAGGTGTGGATGAGGTGGCCGCCGTTATCCGAGAAGTTGCCAATGAGAACGGTGTTCCGATCCACAGTGATCCGCCCACCGCGCGCGCGTTGCATGCGGCGGTCGATATCGGCCAGGAAATTCACGAAGAGCATTATGCACCAGTTGCCGCTGCCATCCGCTTTGCGGAAAAAATGCGTCAACGGGCTAAGGGGATGGTGTAATGAAACAGAAGATGCTGGACCAGATGGCAGATGTGACAGAGGCCATGTACCTGCAGGAGCATGCCAAGGTGAAACCGGTTCTGGATGCTGAGGCGCGGGTGCGCGGCCAACTGGCAAAACTGGATCAGCAGATCAAGGACAGTCGCGAAATGGCTAATTCCGACCACGCGATGAAAGCACTTGGCGCGGATCTTCTGTGGCAGGGCTGGCACAGCCGCACCCGCCGCCAACTGAATATGGAATTGGCGCAGATTACCGCGCAGAAGCTGCGGGCAATGGACAATCTGCGCAAAGCGTTCGGCCGCAAGCACGCGGTAGAGACGATGGCGATCCAGGAGCGCCAGCGGGTGAAGAAGGACAGGGCGCAAAAGCTGCACAACCGGTTGATGAATATGGAATGAAATTAACGCAACATGTTTGTATCAAAAAAGGCCGGTTCATCTGAACCGGCCTTTTCGTTGATGTAGAACCGAGCTTCAGACATCTTGTCGTGACATTTCCACGATCAGCACATCATAAATATCCTTGCCCAGTTGCTTCTGTGCAGCTTCGCGCAGAGCGGTTCGCAGGGGCGTCAACATGTCCGACCGGGTGAAGGCACCGCGAAAACCGCCCATATTGGCGTGATCGAACAGCACTTGCAGGAAGACATCCCGCAGCTTTGGCTCGTAGGCGTGGATTTTCTCGTTCATCCCGGCCTTGGTTTCCAGGCTGAGAGAGATCACCACCAGTGAGGAGAGCTGTTCACGCTCGACAACTGGAACGACGAATTGATTCGCCATCTTGATGTATTCGCGCTGCTCTTCCTCTTCGCCCGGCAGTTCAGGGGTGATTTCTTCGGCGTGCTCGCCGCTGTCCTCGGCGTGCTCTTCCGGGGCGGGGGCCGGGGCCAGCATGACCCCCGCGCCGATTCCACCGGCGGTCCCTACAAGGAGCAGAATGACGGGCAGTAGTTTTGACAACATATGCAGGCCTCAGAATGGCAGGATCACGTCCAGCACCTGCTGGCCGTAACGGGGTTGTTGAACATCGGTGATTTGGCCGCGGCCACCGTATGAGACCCGCGCGGAGGCGATCTTGTCATAGGTGATCTCATTCTGGCGGCTAATATCGTCGGGGCGCACGTAGCCTGTCACCAACAATTCGCGCATCTCGAAGTTGACGCGCAGCTCTTGTGTGCCGCTGATCGACAGTACACCGTTTGGCAACACATCCACCACGGTTGCGGCGACTCGCAGTTCCAGTTTCTCGCTGCGCTTCACAGAACCTTTGCCGCCGGAGCTGCTGCTGCTGCCGATATCAACGGCATCAGCCATCGACGCCCCTTCGGGCAGTTTCCGATCTAATCGCTGGGGCAGACCGAGCAGTTGCGGAACCGCCAGACTTTCGGAGCCGGAGCGCGACCGCTTGGTATCGTTGGAGATTTCTGCCTCTTCGTCGATTTCGATAACGACGGTCAGGATGTCACCCTGTTTGGTTGCCCGACGATCCCCCAGCAGAGACTGACGCGATCCGCTCCAGAGGGACGCCTGATCAACCGGGCGTTGGGTCTGCGTGTTTACAGGCAAGCCCTGAAACAGCATAGCGACATGTTCAGGAGATTCACTTGCGGGGCTGAATGTCGGTGGTTTGCCAACATGATCCAGTCGTCCGCAGGCGCTCAGCGTGATCATAGCCGCAAGGGCCGAATTCGCCAAAAGGGTTTTATTTTTCATCAGTTTACCTCAACTGTTCCATCTGCGGCGATACGCCCGCTGATGGTCGTGCGTGACGATAAGTTCATGACGCGGATTGCTTCGCCATCAGCACCGCGACCAAGCGAACGGCCCTCGGCCAGAATGGTCAGACCACCACGTTTGAACCGAATGGTGACCAAGTCGTTGCGCTCGACGATGGCTGGCGGGCCAACATCGCCCGGGCGCACGGGCCGCCCTGCATAAAGCGCCACGCGGGCTTCTTGGCCAATTACCAAAGACGGATCGGAGATCGCGCCCAGCACCTCGGCCTGCTTCAGAACCAGATCCTCGGCCGTCACGATTTCCTTGGCCCGGATGGTTCGCACCGGGACCAGGATGTCGGCCCAGGCGGGCTGGGCACAGAACAGCATAACAATGGCGAGGATCCGGTTCATTAGCGTACCTGCGTGGTTGCGCCCATCATCTGATCGACGGCAGAGATGACCTTGGCATTCATTTCATAGCCGCGCTGGGCTTCGATCAGTTCCGTGACCTCGCGGACGGCATCCACCGAGCTGGCCTCCAGATAGCCCTGACGCAGGGTGCCGAGGCCATTCTCACCGGGAGAGGCAACGGTGGCCGCACCCGAGGCTTCGGTCTCCACAAAAAGATTGCTACCCAGGGCTTCCAGGCCTTTGGGGTTGGAGAACCCAGCCAGCGTCAGCTGTCCCATCAGCTGCCCTTCGGCGGTTTCGTCAAAATAGGCGTAGACCTCACCATCGGCATTGATCGAGACATTGCGCGCGTCGCTGGGGATGGTGATATCCGGGGAGACAGTGAAACCGTCGGAGGTGACAACCAGACCTTCGGCCGACCGTTTCAGCGCCCCGTCTCGGGTATAGGCGGACTGCCCGGAGGGGAGTGTGACCTCAAGATAGCCTTTGCCGTCGATGGCAACGTCCAGATCATTCCCGGTCTGTGTCAGGGCCCCCTGCGCCAGATGAATGGAGATGGCAGAGGCACGGACGCCAAGGCCCACCTGCACACCAGTGGGCAGCACCGTTCCGTCGGAGGCATTTACCGTGCCGGCCCGCGTAACCTGTTGATAATGCAGATCCGCAAATTCCGCACGCCGAGCGTTATAGCCCGTAGTGTTCATATTCGCGAGGTTGTTTGAAATTGTCTCAACGCGCAGCTGCTGCGCGGTCATTCCGGTTGCGGCGATCTTCAGGGCGCGCATGGGCTTACTCCTACGACTTCGTCAGGTTTTTGATGGCATTGCGGACACGTTCGTCTTCGGTCTCGAGAAAGCTCTGGCCCATTTCATAGGCGCGTTGAATTTCGACCATTCGTGCCAGTTGGGAGATGGCATTGACGTTGGATCCCTCCAGAAAACCCTGGAGCACGCGGGCTTCGCCAGCGCCTTCGATTTCGCCATCGACGCGGAACATAACCCCGTCTTCGCGGACCATCTGATAATTCTCTTCCGGCTTAAAAATACCGATTTGCCCGAGCGCTCGTCCATCTGCGCTCAGTGTGCCGTCGGCGCCGAATTTGATTGATTTGGCATCGCCAGGAATGAACACAGGCGCGCGACCGGCATCCAGGACCCGATGACCGTCCATGGTGACCAGGTCACCTTGGGCGTTGGTGGAAAACGCGCCCGACCGCGTCAGCCGCTCACCCATTGGGGTTTCGACCATGAAATACCCATCGCCTTCAATGGCAAGATCCAGGTCACCGCCCGATTGGGTCAGGGCCCCCTGGGCCATTGAGGTGTTGCGGATATTTGCCCGCCCCATCGACAGGGATTCCTGACCGGGAGCGGATTGAATAAATTCGGAAAAAATAACCCCTTCGGCCCGGTATCCGGTGGTGGCTGAGTTGGCGATATTATTTGCGACCACGCGCATTTCGCGCATCAGACCGGATTGGCGGGACAGGGTGGTGTAACCGGTGTCTCCCATTACAGACCTCCTGAGATCAGCGGCACGACGTGCCCATCAAAAAAGGCAACCAAGGTCTGCGTCATGAAACCCATGGTCATCCAAAAAACGACAAGAATAGCAGTAAGCTTAGGTACAAAGGTCAGGGTCATTTCCTGCACCGATGTCAGGGCCTGAAACAGGCCGATGGCGAGACCAACAACCAACGCAACCAGCAAAATCGGTGTCGACATCATTACGGCTGCCCAGAGAGCCTGGCGCAGAGTGTCGTAGAAAAGCCCATCGCTCATCATGGGCTTATACCGGCATCCGCAGAATTTCCTGGTAGGCTTCCACTACCTTGTTGCGGACTGTCACTGCGGTTTCCACCGCAAGTTCGGTCTGGGCCAATGCTTGAACCAGCGCGTGAGGGTCGCCATTGCCTGTCATTGCGGTGACTGAAACTTGCTCGCTTTGCTGCAGTGTGCCGGCGAATTCCTCAAAACTGGCTTTGATCTTGGCCTCAGCGCTGCTGGGCATGTGCTCCGGATCGACCTTAGTCGCGGGGCGTGCGGCGGCGTAGCCAGTGGTGGCGGAAAGACTGCGAATATCCATTCTGGATCTCCAAGTATGTCAGTGTGTTTCAGTAAATCTCGGTGTTATCTGCGCAACAGGTCCATCAGTGATGACGACATTTGCCGCCCCTGTTCGAACATTTTGAGGTTGGCCTCGTAGCTGCGCTGAGCCTCGCGGGCGTCGGCGATCTCAATCATCAGGTCTACATTCGATCCTTCATAATGGCCGCTCTCGTCAGCCAGCGGGTGAGAGGGGTCAAAAACCTGCTCCAGATCTGATCGGTCCAGACGTACAGGACCAACCTCTACCTTCTCAACATCGGAGCGCAGATCGCGCACCGCTTCAAAGGGGACGGTCTTGCGGCGATACCCGGGGGTATCTGCGTTGGATATATTCTCCGACACATGACGCAGGCGGCTCGCCTGGGCTTTCAATGCGCTTGCAGAGACAGAGAGGGATTTGGAAAATTCGCTCATGTTCTAACCTTCTCAGTTCCGGCCAAGGCTGCTGCGCAACACGTTCATCGAAGATTTGTAGATCGCCAATGCACGGTCATGCTGTCGCTTGACCTCAACCCCCTTCAGGATCTCGCCTTCGATCGAGACGGTGTTGTCATTAGGATCACCGCCGCCGCGCGTTGTCGTGACAGCCCAGTCCATGCCGGAGCCGGCGGTGCCATGCAGATGGTTGGATCGGCTGGCGATCATATCACCCGCGCGGGGCCCTTGCGCATAGACTTCTTTGAAAGGCTTAATGTCCTTGGCGTGATAGCCAGGTGTATCGGCATTGGCGATGTTCTGCGACACCAAGGCCTGGCGCTTCCCTGCATGGGTGGCCATTGAGTAGGCAATCTTAAAGACGTTCAGTTCTTTAAACACCGGGGCTTCTCCCTCGATCAATTTCAATCAAGGCTTAACCCTGATTCCTTTAGAAATTGTTTTCAGGAACAGTTGGAGACACCAGAACATGATCTCAGCCCTCAACGCATTGACCCAGGATTTGGCGAACAAGAAGCTGTCGTCAGCCGTAGGTCGCGTGTCCGAAATTTCAGGTGGCGCGATCACGGTGTCGGGGTTGAATGGCCAGGCACGTATCGGGGATCGGTTGATTCTTCGTCGGGCGGGGAGCGATCCATTGGAAGGTGAGGTTATGCGAATTTCTGGTAGTGAAGTCAGCATGTTACCAGATAAAGCGCCGGATCGCGTCGCCGTCGGGGATGCCGTTCTATTGCACCCTACACCGGATTTCGCCCCGGCTGACAGTTGGATCGGACGCGTGATCGATCCCTTTGGTGCACCTCTGGACGGGCGGCCGATGATGCGTGGCGAGGCGACGCGGGATTTGATGGCCGAGCCACCAAAAGCCGCCTCACGCCGTCCGATGGGAGAGCGACTCGCAACAGGTCTCGCGGTTTTCAACACAATCCTGCCGATCGTAAAAGGACAGCGTGTCGGTCTTTTTGCTGGGTCAGGTGTGGGGAAATCGACGCTGTTGGCCACGCTGGCACAGAATATGGAGGCTGATGTCGTGGTTATCGCGCTGATCGGGGAGCGCGGACGTGAGGTCAACCACTTCGTAAAGGATGTCTTGGGCGACGAAGGAATGCGGCGTGCAGTTGTCATCGCCGCCACATCAGACCAATCAGCGCTGGTGCGCCGCCGATGCGCTTGGTCGGCAATGGCCGTGGCAGAGCATTTCCGCGATCAGGGAAAAAATGTGCTGTTCCTAGCAGATTCGGTGACCCGATTCGCTGAAGCACATCGCGAGATCGCCGTTTCATCTGGCGAAGCGCCGGCCCTGCGCGGATACCCGCCCTCGGTGACACCCTTGATTACCGGTCTCTGTGAGCGTGCGGGTCCCGGCAGTGGCGACCAAGGCGACATCACCGCTATTTTCAGCGTGCTCGTCGCAGGTTCCGATATGGATGAGCCGATCGCTGATATCCTGCGCGGCGTTCTGGACGGACATATCGTGCTCAACCGTGAGATTGCGGAACGAGGGCGATTCCCGGCTGTAGATGTCTCGCGATCGGTTTCCAGAAGCCTGCCTGCGGCTGCTACAGCGGATGAAAATTCAGCCATCCTGGACGTTCGGAAATATCTCGGTGCTTACGAACAATCTGAGGTTATGATCCGCGCGGGCCTGTATTCCGAAGGCAATGATGTGACCCTGGATCAGGCTGTGAAACTCTGGCCAGAGTTGGATTCGTTTTTTGGCAGGTCAGATCCTGAAGGTGTGCAAAGCAGTTTTAACCGCCTGATGCTGATGATGCGTCGAGCAGTGGCGATCCGGTAAGTCTGCTGTGTAGTGGCAGGCAAGCCTGAAACAAATCAAACGCTTTTCCGTGAAGTAGGTATAGTAGGCGCTGAGGCGTTCATTGAGGTGGTCATATTGTGATGGGTTGGGAAAAATTCTATCCCATCGATATGGTGCGGACTACCGGTAAAATTGTAGGGTCGATACATTTGAACCTGCGGGCCTGCGCAATTCGTCACGCTGGAGGCAGCTCCTGCACTGTTGCTGAAAGGAGATTGTGGCCTCGAGGACGTCTCCTCATGCCGAATGGCTCTATCCCCAAAGAATCGCAAGGTGATTGCTTCGTTGGTGTTGGTTGGACCGATGGACTTGTAACGCCGAAAGCGTGATGTGCGCGCCAGGGATTTCGATACCCGGCTCGGGCACCTGCGCCTAAGTCAACATCGCTGCCGCCCACCCCACAATTTGGTGAGGCGTGTTGTCGGCATGGTTGATG
The DNA here is from genome assembly GCF_002407245.1 of Phaeobacter piscinae. NCBI lineage: Bacteria > Pseudomonadati > Pseudomonadota > Alphaproteobacteria > Rhodobacterales > Roseobacteraceae > Phaeobacter > Phaeobacter piscinae. The sequence goes on from NZ_CP010681.1 coordinate 3,540,127, forward strand.
CGGAACGCATTTCAGAATGAGCTTACCGACCTGAAGGCGGCAATCCAAAACGGAACCGTGAAGCACGGCAGCGCAGCGAAGGCACTTTCCGCAGTTATCGGAGAGGAGTCTTCAGTGGCCGAATTTCGTCAATTTTTCTTTATAAATATAAGGTTACCGCGACAGGTAATGTCCAGGTTCCTTGAGCGCGGAATAATTCCAGCCGACAGTGCAGCTTTGCCACACAGTCGGCTGAGAACTCATGATGGGCGTACGGCCATCAACCGATCCTCACGTGGCAACAAAGTGCGCAACGCTTTCAAGCATCGATAGTGATTGTCGGAGAGGACGGCATCGGTGGCCTCTGCCAGGGATGCACGACTGTCAGGGTCCGTGAACACCTGGCTCAGTTCCTCGATTCGGCGTAGCATCTGAAGGCGATCCTCCTCGCCATCGACATCGCCAGACAGTACCAACTGGGCCGCGTAACATACCCGGCGTACAGGAGTATTTGCTTCTTCCGGGTGGATGGCATCACGTAGCCGCAGGATATTTGCATCCGGGGTTACGATGGACAATCGACTACGGCGATCTCCGTTTTCAATCACTGCACCGTTCACCAATACCCGCTCTTTCGGGGCAAGTTTCAGGACCAATCCGCTCATATTCAGGACGCTCCGCTGCGAAGGCCACGCATGATGGCCGTGTTGATTTCCACCAGAAGTCGTACATCCGCTTTGCGGGCCAGGACTTTGCTGGTGTGTTGATGGGTGAATTCCCCAAGCGAGAGCAGCTGAGCTTTCAATTCGTCCGGGAGAGGATTTCCAGGACTGGCAACTTCGACGGAAAAGATCGACCAGAGTTTGCGATTGTCGGTCAGCGCTGCGGCAAGTTCGGTAAAGCCTGGCTTACCTTTTTGGGCTGCGGCGACGATGCGACGGGTTACGCGGGCGATGACTTCGTATTCGAGGTTTTTTGCAGTTCGAGTCGGGGCCTTTGCCGCCGAATAGGCGCTCTTCGCCTTTAGAAGGGCATTCACGTGTTATCCTAACATGTAATCTACAGATTCTCTGCGATAGGGAACCAGGGGCGCCTGACGACGCCCCTAGTCAAGCTGCTATTAACGGAACAGCTGCATCAGGGTTTGCGGCGCCTGGTTTGCAATCGACAGGGATTGCACCGCCAACTGTTGCTGAGTTTGAAGGGCTTTAAGCCTCGCAGAAGATTCTTCCATATTCGTGTCGGTCATCGTGCTGACACCCATCGTCAGGGAGTCGGAGAGTTTCGATACAAACATGCCTTGGTCAGACAGTCGGTTGGAATCCGCACCCAGCTGGGCTGCTGCATCGATGGCGTTACCGAGCATGGTCTCGATCTCGGTCAGAGCAGTCGAAGCAGTTGCAACGTCAGAAATTGCGGTGATCCCGGCGGTACTGATATTTGTCGCAGAGTCGATCGCGGTCACGGTGATGGCATCCGCAGATGGATCCAGGCCACCCAGAACGGTCAGCGATGTAGTGACGTTGTCATCAAGCAGGTTTGCACCGTTGAATTCAGCTGAATCGATGATGGATTCAATCTGTGCTGCTTTCTTGGCGATGCTATCCTGGATCTTTGCGTGGTCAACGTTCTCCGAGTTTGCGGAAATCGCCAGCTGCTTCATCTCGGTCAGAGTTTCAACGATCTGCTCGGCACCGGACAGAGCCACGGCAACAGTCGCTTCGCCAACGCCCAGAGACTCCTGAACCGACTTATAGCCGGAAATATCAGAGTCCATGGTTTTGGAGATCGCCCAAACCGCGGCGTTGTCCTTGGCCGAACCGATCCGTTTACCGGTGGAGATCTGGCTCTGGGTGTCGTCAAGGTTGTTGTTCACGGACTGCAGAGTCTGCAGTGCAACCATTGCGCCATTGTTAGTCAGAATGCTGGACATAGCATGTATTCCTTTGATTCGAGGCGTTTTGACCTCTGGTTTCCCTGCCCCGAAGGGCGCTCTCTGACGTCTTTCTGACCATGCGTTCCGCCGTCCGGCTTCCGCGCCACCCTCTGTTGAAGGTGCAAAGTGACATTGGCCTACTATGTGCTAAAGGAGTGCTAATGCCGGAAATTCCATTGCTAGAATTTTCTCTAAATTGGGTTGGTTATGCGCGTTTCTCCAGGCTGGGCGTGCCACCGGTTGCAAAGCGGGTTTTGCGGCCTGACTGATCATAGACATCGAGCCCCTTGCGCACACGTCTCAGTTCCGCCATCCGGGTCGCGACCGCTCGGATGCCTTCCATGGCGCTGTCCAGCAGAACCTGATTGCGAGACACTTTGCCCTGAACATGTTCCAGCGCTTCACGCTCCAGATCAGCGGTCGTATTAAGTGTCGTTATGATCGCCTCCTTCTTGGCAAGCAGAGGTTCCAGCTCCTGCAGATTGCCACTCACCAGCGCCGCGCGCTCAGCATCCAGGAGGGTATCAAGTTCTTCGATCAGCTGTTGCGGTGTTTGTTCAGTCATTGTCCTGTGCCTCTTTCAATGCGTGATAAAGTGATTCTGCCAAGCCGACGCCGCCCGCTTTGGTGATTTGCTCCGCCTGCGCGCGCACCAGAAAACTGGAAAACTGGTCCTCACCAGCGCCGCCGCCCATTGTCTCGCGACTTTCGCCAAGACCGGCGGATTTCAACATTTCTGTAAGGAAAGTCGCCTCAAGTTCCTGTGCGGCCTTGCGCAGCGGATCTTGTGGCGGGGGGGTGATGGCAGCTGGACGCTGCATCGCCGGAAGTTGAGCAATCGGTTCCATGATGTACCTCGTTCTGAGATGTCGAAATTGCTTCGATTTTTTCTATTTTGGCGGATGATCGGTTAAAATTGCCGTAACCGATTGGCGTTATGGTGTTGGCATCGAGATAGAATGTCTGGAAGCCAATGTTTATCAACGCAGTTACAAGCCCCACCTCTGGTGGCGCTCAGGGATCGGAGAAGATCCAGCAAGGCGAATCGGCAAAATCGCGTAAAGGCGCAAGCTTTGACGCGGTTATGGCAAAGACTGCAAATTCGTCAGAAGACGCAGGAAGCGACGTAGCGCAGGTAGAGGAGGTTGCTGAACAGCAGGCCACCACTGCGGGTGCGTCGGAAAAGACAAATCAGACAACACAGGATGGTGACGCTGAGGCGGCCAGGGGCGAGGTTCCGCAAGAGGCAGTGGATCAGGCGGCGGCCAAGGAGGCCGCAGCAGATCCTGAGGTTCCGGCGATTCCCGCGCAGCTGAATGTCAATGTAACCCCGCAAAAGTTGACTGAAAACGGTCGACGCGATGGCGCAACTGCGGAGAACGCCGAACGCCAGTCCGCCGCTTTGCCTCAGCCAGATGTTGAAGGCGCGGGGGCAGCGGGTGAAGTCAATTCATCTGCCGAGGGTTCGCCGGATCGTGCCGCTGTGGCGCCGGGTACAGGTACTGATGCAGCGGCCGCTGCTGAGGTCTCTGCAAAGGTCGGTTTGCCGTCTGAGGTAAAAAGCGATGGATCTAAGGGCAGCCCTGGCAATGCACCAAAAGCGTCTACGGAAACGGGCAGCCCCTCGCAGCAGTTGGTCGCAGATGCGGAAGGCCAATCAACACCGGGGCTGCGCAGCGATTCGGCAGCCGCTGAGGCCGAGGCGGCGCGTGATGTCGCTGTGGATGGGCGTAGAACTGGGGCCCAGGCAAACATTACACCACTCGGGCCAAGAGGTCGGATCGTGCAAACCGATGCCGTCTCCAATCCTGCAACAAGCACTCAGCCAGAGGTGAAACCCGCCGCGGCTTCTGCAACGGCGGCAGCGCAATCCGAGATGGTGAAGGACGCTGCGAAACCGTCGGTGGTGGGGCAAACCCAACCGGTGCAACAGGCGAACACGGCGGCCACTCCGACACCGCTGGAGGGGACGCCTTCGCCGGTGCGGGAAAACCTGGAGGCGCGGCGCACAGCTGTTGAACAGATGCGTTCACCCACGCCCACGCAGACCGCTGCGATACTGCCTCAGGGTACATATTCGGTTGCCAGCTTTGGTCTCGGCGCAGGGGCTCTTTCCGCGGCTATGCCGACATCTACCTCGGCGCTTGCTATCGATCCGGCGCTCTCAGCGGAGGTGGGCGGCAGCGCGGTGTCCGGTGGTAGCAGCGGGTTTGAGTTGCCTGGCCTGTCACAGCTGCTGACAGAAGCAACGCTAAGTCCAGGGACTGTGCATAAACCTGAAACGCCCCGCCTGATCGCGAATCAGATGGCCGAAGCGCTGGCAACGAAGGGAGAGCGTAACGTCGATGTTGCGCTCAATCCCAAGGAGCTGGGGCATGTGAATATGCGCGTCTCTGTCACCGAGACGGGAGTCAGTGTCATGATTCAGACTGAGCGCGCTGAAACTGGTGACCTGATGCGGCGTCATATCAATGAGCTGGCGGATGAATTTAAGCGGATGGGGTTTGAGGATATTTCGTTCCAGTTCTCGGGCGATGAAGCTTCGAATCAAAGCGGTGGCCGTGGCGAGGCGCATACCCAAGCCGGCCGATCCGCCGGGCTTGGTGATGAGGATCTGGCCGACCTTCCTGCAGAACCGATGACGCAATCACTCAACCTCGGTGAGGTTGGGCTTGATATGAGGATTTGAGATTATGACGACGAGCGTAACGGGTGCGTCTGCATCGCAACAACAGCAAGCGGCGTCGACCGCCTCGGCTGAGCCAAAGAAAACCACAGGGATCGCCTCTGATTTTGAGACCTTCCTGAAGATGCTTACCGCACAGGCGCGGTATCAGGATCCTTTGGAACCGATTGATTCAACAGAATACTCGGCGCAGTTGGCGCAATTCTCAATGGTTGAACAACAGGTTCAGGGCAATGAGGTTCTGGAGGGGATCCAAGCACAGTTGGGTTTGGCAAACATGGCTGCCATGTCCGGCTGGGTGGGTATGGAAACCCGGTCGGCAGCACCCGCCTACTTTGACGGGGCCAACCCAGTAACCGTCTCGCCGAACCCGGCCCAGATCGCTGACACTGTGCATCTGGTGGTCAAGGATGACACTGGCAAGGAGGTGCAGAGAATCAGCCTTCCGGTTTCGGCTGAACCTTATCAGTGGCAGGGTATTGATGACGACGGATATGCGTTTGATCCAGGCAGCTACAGCTTCACGCTGGAGAGCCAGAAAAACGGTGAAGTTGTCCTCTCCGATACTGCGGAGACCTACACCCGGGTGAAAGAAACCCAGATGCGTGGCAACGAAGTGGCCTTGATCCTGGAAGGCGGCTCGGCGATCTTGGCATCATCGGTGACAGCGCTGCGCGAACCTGTGGCACCCGCAGTCTGACGCACAAGGGCACCGGAGACCTGGCTCGTGGGTAGCATGAGCCGAAACCACGGAGCCTGACCTGCCAAACCTGTCGCCATATTTTATCGCCCGCTTTCTGGCATATCTGTCGGACTGCGGCGTGAGCGATGCCAGACCTACACCTCTTCTGGGGGGGCGCTCCAACCGTGTCTGGCGTTTGGGCGGGATTGTGGTGAAACTCTATGGCGACAGTCATGCCAACCCGCTCTTTGCCAATGATGCCGCACGCGAATACGCAGCGCTTCAGGCCCTGAATGGCACAGCATTTGTGCCAGAACTGCTGACATCCGGTCAGTTTGAGGGGCATGATTGGCTGGCATACCGGCACTCGCCGGGCGTGACCTGGTCGTCGGGCAGCGCAGAGGTGGCGGCACTACTTGGCCGGTTGCATGCACAGCCCGTGATACCGGGTTTGCCGGCAGGTGTGTCCGGCAGTGCGGCGATCAAAGACCAGACCCAGTCCATTCTGGCCAATTGCGGCAATGCCGGTGATCTGAACCGGCTTGAGCCCGGCAGGCAGATACCGGCAGCAGGGCGCAGGGTGTTGATCCACGGCGATCCTGTACCCGGAAATATCGTGGCCTCCGCCGGCTGTCTGACGCTGATCGACTGGCAATGCCCGCAGATCGGAGACCCGGCTGAGGATCTTGCGCTGTTCCTGTCTCCCGCAATGCAGCAGGTCTATCGTGGTGCGCCCCTGACAGGGGCAGAGGAGGCAACCTTCCTTGCGGCCTATCCGGATCCGGAGATCACCGCGCGCTACCTGTCGCTGAAACCTTGGTACCACTGGCGCATGGCCGCCTACTGCCAATGGCGCGGCGAACGGGATGGTGAGCAAAACAGCCTTGCCTATCGCCTGGAACGGGCCGCCCTGGAGGCCTGCCTGGAGCATGTGTGACCCACTCAGGGACATGATCTCGCAACAACAGCGTCAATCCCAAATTCATTGTTTCCAAATAGCTTACATGGCATATTGTGCGGAATGTCGCTGGCGGTGATGCAGTCGGGTTGACGGCAGTCCGAGATGGCACCTTTGCAACCGGGGATGGAAGCAGTCTTGAGCCTTTGGGAGTCTTATCGCATGCGGCTGCGGCGGAAACGTCGCATCCTGCGTGCCATGCGCAAGTCCCGCGAGCTGTCAGCGGTTCAGGACCAGACGGATAATATCCGGCCGGGCGATATCCTGCTGGTAACCACCCTGCGCAATGAGCAGATCCGGTTGCCCTATTTTCTCGACTACTACCGTAAACTGGGCGTCAATCACTTCCTTATTGTCGACAACGGATCGGTGGACGGCGCGCGCGAGTATTTGCGCGGCATGCCGGATGTCTCTGTCTGGCACACTATGGCAAGCTACAAGCGCGCTGGATTCGGCATTGACTGGATGAACCATTTGAAACGACGCTATGCTCATGGCCATTGGGTTCTGGTGGTCGATCCGGATGAGCTGTTCATCTACCCTTTCTGCGACAGTCGACCCCTGCGCGCGCTGACGGACTGGCTGGACAGTTCGGCTATCCGCAGCTTCTCCGCGATGCTGATTGATGTTTACCCCAAGGGTAAGCTGGATGCTGTGTCCTACCACGCCGGGCAGGATCCGCTGGAGATCGCCAATTGGTTCGATAGCGGCAATTACTCGTTCAAGCGCAATCCGACCTATGGCAACCTCTGGATACAAGGGGGTCCACGGGCGCGGGTGTTCTTTTCGGATCAACCGAAGAAGGCGCCAGCCTTGAACAAGATCCCGCTGGTAAAATGGGATCGGCGCTATACCTACGTCAGCTCGACCCATGCCCTGCTGCCGCGCGGCCTAAATCAGGTCTATGAGACCGACGGCGGTGAGAAGGCCAGCGGCGCGCTCTTGCACACCAAGTTTCTGCACACGTTTGTCTCCAAAGCTGAGGAAGAGATGCTGCGTGGGCAGCACTACGCCGGGTCTGCCGAATACAAAGCCTATGCTGAGGTCGCCGAAGATCAGCCCGAGCTTTGGTGCAAGTGGAGTGAGAAATATATCAACTGGCGCCAGCTGGAGATTCTGGGCCTGATGTCCAAGGGGAATTGGGCATGAGCGCTGTCGGAATCGTCATGCTGGTCCACACGGCGCTGGATCGTGCAGAACAGGTGGCCCGGCATTGGGTGGCAGGGGGGTGCCCTGTTGTTTTGCATGTCGACAGGAAGGTCCCACAGGCAACGTATGCGGCGTTCAAGGCTGCGTTCTCCGGTGACCCGATGGTGCGGTTTTCGCGCCGGCATCGCTGCGAATGGGGCACTTGGGGAATTGTCGCGGCGTCGCAGTCTGCTTCGGAGCTACTGTTGGCCACATACCCATCAGTGCGACATGTTTTTCTGGCTTCCGGATCCTGCTTGCCGCTGCGGCCAATAGCAGATCTGGTCGACTATCTCGCCGCGCGACCGCGTACTGACTTTATCGAGAGCGCCACCACCGCTGATGTGCCGTGGATTGTCGGGGGGTTGGATGTCGAGCGTTTTACACTGCGCTTCCCCTTCTCATGGAAAAAACGGCGCTATCTCTTTGACAGATACGTCTCGCTGCAACGCAAATTGGGCATCCGGCGCAAGATCCCCGACGGGTTGGTCCCGCATATGGGCAGCCAGTGGTGGTGCCTGACGCGGCAGACCCTGTCGGCCATTTTGGAGGATCCGGACCGGCCACGGTATGACCGATATTTCCGCAAGGTCTGGATCCCGGATGAAAGTTACTACCAGACGCTTGCGCGGCTCTATTCCGGTAATATCGAAAGCCGGTCCCTGACTCTGTCCAAGTTTGATTTTCAGGGCAAACCGCATAATTTCTACGATGATCATCTTCAGCTTTTGCGCCGCTCGGATTGTTTTGTTGCGCGCAAGATCTGGCCTCATGCGGACCGGCTTTATGCAACGTTTCTGGGGGATCGGCCGGATGTGATGAAGACCAGTGAACCCAATCCGGGCAAAATTGATCGGATTTTTGCTAAGGCGGTTGAGCGCCGGACCCGAGGACGTCCAGGATTGTATATGCAAAGCCGACTTCCCGCCAACGGGCTGGAAAATGGCATTACCTGCAATCCCTATTCGATGTTTCAGGGATTTTCTGAGCTGTTCGAGAATTTTGAGGAGTGGCTTACGCAGGTAACGGGCGCCAAGGTACACGGGCATCTGTTTGCACCTGATAGCGTTGAATTTGCCGATCGCCAGACGCTGATCAACGGCGGTCTCAGCGATAGTGCGAAGCTGCGTGATTACCATCCGAAGGGGTTTCTGACCAATCTGATCTGGAACACACGCGGGGAGAGACAGTGTTTTCAGTTTGGGCCACAGGACAATCAGGCCATCAACTGGCTGGTGGCGCGTGATCCCAATGCGCAGGTCTCGGTGATTTCCGGCGCCTGGGCGGTGCCTCTGTTCCGGTCCAACAGAAATTTCGCTGACCTGCGACGCGAGGCGGCGCGATTGCAGCAGATTGAGGCCAAGCATATTGAGATCCTCCGCTCCAAATACGTGAAGGCGCGGGTGCGGATCTGGTCGATGGCGGAATTTGTCGAGTCGCCGATGGAGCCGATCCAGACCATCCTGGATGAATTTGGGGCGCAGGCGCAGCGTCATCTGAATACCGCGCCGACAATGGTGGATCTGGCGGGTTTTGGCCAGTTTCTGCAAAACCTCAAGAACCAGGGGATGCACCCCTATCTGATGGGCGATTTTCCGGCGGAACAAGGGCCGTTGAACATGCCCAAAACGCCGCGCAAACCTTATCTGGTACAGTAACGAACCATGCCTCAGAACTTTGATTACTTCGTTGTGTTTGCCGAAATGCGCACCGGCTCGAATTTTCTTGAAGCCAACCTGAACGCGCTGGATGGAGTCACCTGCCACGGTGAGGCGTTTAACCCGCATTTTATCAGCTACCCAAACCGCGAGACGACGCTGGGGTGGACGCAGCAGCGGCGTGACGGTGATGCACTGGGGTTTCTGAACCGTTTTCACAGTGCAGAGGGGGGGCTGAACGGGTTTCGTTATTTCCATGACCATGATCCGCGCGTGCTGGACCAGATCCTGGACAATCCGCGTTGCGCCAAGATTATCCTGACCCGAAATCCGGCTGACAGCTATGTCTCCCACCAGATCGCTCAGAACACCGGCCAGTGGAAATTGACAAACGTGAAACGTCGCAAAACGGGGTTGGCAACGATCAATGCGGAAGAGTTCGCGCGACATGTGGCAGAGCTGCAGAGCTTTCAGGTTACCCTTTTGAACCGGTTGCAGAAATCTGGGCAGACGGCGTTCTATGTCGCCTATGAGGATCTGCAGGATCTGGAGGTTCTCAATGGTCTGGCCAAATGGCTGGGGATTGAGGCCCGGCTGGACCGGCTTGATGACAGTCTCAAGCCGCAGAACCCCGCCTCGCTTGAGGAGAAAGTCGCCAACCCGCAGGAGTTGGACCGCGCGATGGCAGGGTTGGATCGGTTCAACCTGTCGCGTACCCCGAATTTCGAACCGCGGCGCGGGCCGGCGGTCCCTGAATATGTTGCCGGGCAACAGCTGCCGTTGCTGTTTCTGCCGGTCAGTGGCGGGCCAACTGATATTGTCTGCGGCTGGATGGCCGGGCAGGAACCCGATGGCGGAGAGGCGCTGATCTCGGGGATGAACCAGAAACAGCTGCGCCAGTGGAAGCGGGGCCATCCCGGATTTCGCAGCCTGACCGTGCTGCGCCATCCCGTCGCTCGCCTGCATCATGTTTTCTGCACCCGTATTCTGGACACCGGGCCGGGATCGCTGCGCCAGATTCGCAATCTGATGCGCAATCAGTTCAAGGTGCCTCTGCCGAAAGATGCCGCAGATGGGTCATACACGCGGGACCAGCACTGTGCGGCCTTTGCGAAGTTTATTGAGGTGATTGGCGCCAATCTTGCGGGCCAGACCGGGTTTCGCACCGATGCGTCTTGGGCGACGCAGGCACAAACGATTGCCGGGTTCGCAACGATCCAGTCGCCTGACCTGATCCTGCGGGAGGCAGATTTGGCGCTCACGCTGCCGGATTTGGCCAGTTGGCTTGGAGGGTCAGAGAGTGTTTTGCCTGCTGCGCCGGAGATGGATCATCCCTACAGTCTGGCAGATATTTATGATGCCGAGCTGGAGGCACAGATCGCGTCGGTGTATCAGCGCGATTATTTGTTGTTTGGATTTGGAGACTGGGGTGCATGACCACCAGATGACCAGATCGGATCAGGCTGCCTGAACGGACTGATCTTCGGTCAGGATGGTGTGGAGTGTTGCCGGATCCGGATTTGCCCGCAGTTTCGTGCAGAAACTCTGCTCGCGCAGGGTGCGCGACACCAGTGCCAGGGCCTTCAGATGCTCAACACCGGCATCTTCAGGTGCAAACAGCGCGAATGCGATGTCGATTGGCTGGCGGTCTACAGCGCCAAACTCCAGCGGAGTGTCCAGCACCAGAAACACGCCAACCACCTTGTCCAGTCCATCCAGACGTGCGTGGGGCAGGGCAACGCCGTGTCCGACCCCGGTGGGGCCAAGGCTTTCGCGATCCAGCAAAGCCTCGACCGTTGGTTGCGCGGGCAGCCCGTAGGCGAGTTGAGCAACATCTGCAATCTCTTGAAACAGACGCTTCTTGCTGGATGCAGCACCAAAGACACGAACGGCCTCTGGCTTCAGGATGTTAGAAATCTGCATACTTCGATCGCTCCGCTCAACTCACGTAAGACGCCGTGACAGGTTACGGATCGATCCACCCGATATTCCCGTCTTCCCGACGATAGACGACATTCAGGCCGTCTTTGCCTTCCTTGCGAAACACCAGAACCGGGGCGCCTGCCAGTTCCATTTGCATCACGGCCTCACCAACCGAGAGGGATGGAATTTGCGTTTCCATCTCGGCGACGATGATTGGCTGCAATGATTCTGGTTCAGACTCGGTGCCGGCGTCTTCAGAGGCGAGGATATAAGAGCTAGCGCCGGAGAGTTCAACCGGCTCGCTCCGGTCGCGGTGATGGTCCTTCAAACGGCGCTTGTAACGGCGCAGCTGTTTTTCCATTTTTTCACAGCAGGCCTCAAATGCGGCATAAATTTCAGTGGCATGCGCTTTTGCTTGTGCGGTCAGACCAGTGGACAGATGCACGGTCGTTTCACAAACATATTCATGCGCAGACCGCGAAAAGACGACATTGGCGTCAGTCGGACGTTCAGCATATTTCGCGACCGCCGCTCCAAGCTCCGATTGCACATGGGACTGCAACGCTTCGCCAATGTCGATCTGTTTTCCGCTGATTTGGTAACGCATGTGATCTCCTTCACAAATAGACCTTCAAAACCCAGTCCAGGCCAAGCCTGGCTGCTCTCGCTTCAGTTTTGAAAGTGGGATTTAGGCAAGACAGTCGATTGCATTCGTCTGGGCCTTGTTAACAAGGCTGGAGCGAGGACAGCATCGGACTGCGGGTTTGCCATGTCTCAATTCGATGCCAACGAGGCGGGAGAGTCAATGCAAATCGGCGTCAATCGGTTACCCAAATATGAGGAGGTAGCGGGTTTCCACCTGTTGTCAGATAGTTGACGAATGGCACTCAGCAAGAACGGCGATAGGATGCAGAGGCGACCCATCCGGAATTGCGGCTGGTGCGATCAGGAAATTCGGAAATTATCGCCGAGATAGACGCGGCGGACATTCTCATTGTCGACCACCTCGGCCGGGGTGCCGGACATCAGCACCTTTCCGTCATGCAGGATATATGCCCGGTCCACAATCTCTAGTGTTTCGCGCACATTGTGGTCAGTGATCAGTACACCGATACCGCGTTTTTTCAGATCGCCGACCAGATGGCGAATGTCGCCGACAGAGATCGGATCCACCCCGGCGAAGGGCTCATCCAGCAGCAGATACTTTGGGTCTGCCGCCAGGCAGCGGGCGATTTCAACGCGGCGACGCTCACCACCCGACAGGGCCAGGGCCGGCGCGCGGCGCAGATGCTCAATCGAGAAATCTGACAACAATTCCTCAAGCCGTTCGCGTCGTTTGTGAGCGTGCTTCACCGCGATATCCAGCACGGAGGAGATATTGTCCTCCACCGAGAGACCACGAAAAATCGACATCTCCTGCGGCAGGTAACCGATCCCCATGCGGGCGCGCCGATACATCGGCAGGGTGGTGGCATTCTGCCCGTCAATCGTGACAGAGCCTGCCTCCGGGAACACCAGCCCGGCAATGGCGTAGAAGCTGGTGGTCTTACCCGAGCCATTGGGGCCGAGCAGAGCCACGACTTCGCCCCGGTCCAGCGACATGGAGACGTCGCGGATCACCACCTTTTTGCTGTAGGATTTGCGCAGCTTCTCGATGCGCAGGCCCGAGCTGCCGTTGGTGACTGTCAGTTCCGGTTTTGCCATCAGTCGCTGCCGCCGTTGAGGATGGTCTTGACGCGGCCGGACAGGCTTGCGGTGCCAGTGGTCAGATCCACCACAAGACGGTTGGAGGTCAACGTACCCGTTGACTGGCTCAGCAGGACATTGCCCGTCATCACCACAGTGCCGGAATCGATGGTATATTCGGCCTTGTCGGCCTCAGCAGCGTCGGGGCCATTGACCAGGATCACGTCTCCGGTGGCTTCCAGCCGCTCGACGCCGGTCTTTCCGGTTTCGTCCTGTTTGTAAATCACCAGAACATCATTGGCCGACAGGCGCATCACACCCTGAATAATCACCACATCACCGATAAACCGCGCCGAGCCATCAGCCTGATTTACATCCAGTGTTTCTGCAGTGACCTCAACCGGCTGGGAGGGGTCTGCCTTGACCGCGCCAAATGCAATGGACGCAGATTGCGCCGAAAGTCCTGTGGAAAACAGGGTGACCGGCAGGCAGAACATCAAAACACGCAGATACAACACAGGTTATCTTTCCGATTGTTGCGGGTCATATAGCAGCTTGACCCCTTTGTTGAAAACCATATGTACCGCCCCGCTATCGGTTTTTGTATCGATCTGCATGGCGCCGGCGGTCAGATCCCCCATGGCACCGCTGGCCTGAACCGGGCCGGGGCTATCCGCGCGCACACCATCGAGCGCTGCATTCAATTCCTGAGTGGTGACACGCAAACCATCGCTGGACAGGATTTCAACATTACCGTGAAAGTTTGCCATATCCTTATCCGGACGCAAGGCGCCGGTGTCGGAACTTAGCAGGAAACGGCCACCGCCGGTCATCTTGATCTCTGCCTCAAGGTTCACAGCCGTCGCCGGCGCATCTGCGCCGCCTGGGCGGGCGAGGGCAGCGGTTACCATTATTTCATCACCCTGCGCCGTGGTACCTGAGAAAAATGGCGCGGTGATCTGCTGACCACGGGTGCGGTCTTCCAGATCCTGCTCCGCAAAAGGGATCACCGCATCAGTGTTCACGCCGCGCGAAATCAGAAACATGGTCGACATCAACGCCAAAGCCATCAGCGGCAGCAAGACCTTCAGGTAGGCCACAAGGCGGGAATAGCCGTCCATCGTCCCCTAGTCTCCGTTAGCCCAGCCCGACGCGCAGGCAGTCGTGGATATGCAGCAACCCCACCGCCTGCGCGGTGTTACCCTCCGGATCGACGACAAACAGGCAGGTAATCTTACGGTCATTCATGATTGCGACGGCTTCTTCGGCCAGTGAACCGGGGGCAATCGTTGTCGGATCGCTGGTCATCACATCAGCCGCTGTTTTGTCCAGCAACCCATCCATATGTCGCCGAAGGTCACCGTCGGTAATAATGCCCTGCAGGGTGCCATCGGCACCCGTAACGCCTGCGACGCCAAATCCCTTTTGGCTGATTTCGATCAGCGCATCGGACATCGGGGTGTCGGCACCGACCAGCGGCAGCGCCGCCCCGTCGTGCATGAGATCGTCAACCTTTGACAGCCGCGCGCCCAATTTGCCACCGGGATGAAAGGCGCGGAAGTTCTCAGGGCGGAAATCGCGATGCTTCATCAGGGCGATAGCCAGCGCGTCGCCCATAGCCAGCGTCAGCGTTGTTGAAATCGACGGCACCATGCCAAAGCCGCAGGCCTCCCCCAAGGCGGGAATTTGCAGATGCACATCCGCCTCTTTCATCAGGGTGCTGTCCATACGGCTGGACAGGCCGATCAGCGGGATGCCGAAGCGACGGGTGAACGACAGAAGGTTGGCCAGCTCAGGCGCTTCGCCGGAATTGGAGATCGCCAGAACCACATCTCCCTTGGACAACATGCCGAGGTCGCCATGACTGGCTTCTGCCGGATGCACGAAATAGGCGGGTGTCCCGGTTGATGCGAGGGTGGCGGCGATCTTGTGCCCGATATGGCCGGATTTGCCGATCCCGCTGACGATAACGCGGCCTTCGGCCTGCAAGACCAGATCAACCGCTTCTGCAAAGCGTGCATCCAGCCCGTCTGCCAGCGCATCAAGCGCGCGGGATTCGTCGGTGATCACCTGTCGCGCGGTGGCGAGGAATGTCTCTGCGCTGCTCATGAGTGTGCAAAGATGTCTGTGTCGGGCCAACCTGCGAGGTCCAACTTGGCGCGCATTGGCAGGAAATCGAAGCAGGCCTGGGCCATTTCACTGCGGCCTTCGCGATCCAGACGCTTGTCCAGAGCGGCACGCAAACGGTGTAGGTGCAGCACGTCAGAGGCGGCATAATCAAGCTGTGCGTCGCTCAGCTGCGCGGCACCCCAGTCGCTCATCTGCTGTTGTTTGGAAATATCCACGCCGATCAGCTCCTGTGTCAGGTTTCTCAGCCCATGGCGATCCGTATAGGTGCGTACCAGGCGGCTGGCGATCTTGGTACAATAGACCGGGGCAGCCAATGCGCCAAAGGCATGATACATCGCGGCAATATCGAACCGGCCAAAATGAAACAATTTCAGAACCTTGGGGTCCTCCAGCATCGCGCAAAGATTCGGCGCTGCGGTCTGACCTTTGGCGATCTGCACCATATGGGCATTGCCGTCACCGCCCGACAGCTGGACAACACAGAGCCGATCCCGATGCGGGTTGAGGCCCATCGTCTCGCAGTCGATCGCGACCACCGGCCCCAGATCGAGCCCGTCGGGCAGGTCGTTTTGATAGAGGTGATTGGCCAAGTGACAGGATCCTTTGTCTTGCCGATGCGGCGTGTTTGGCACCGAGATAGGGGTTTCGGCGGGCAAACTCAACTCTTGCAGGGCGTAGGATCCATCGACGCGTCTGCACTCAGGCTGAACCTCATGTCAGGTCAAGGCGGAGCAGGGTGGGCCATGGACAGGCAGATACACAATACCCAGCACCATGGGATGCTGTTCGTGCAAATGATGCTGTCGGGGATATGGTGCCCAGGAGAGGACTCGAACCTCCACGTCCATACGGACACTAGCACCTGAAGCTAGCGCGTCTACCAATTCCGCCACCTGGGCAGGTGTCGTGAGGGGCGTATAAGCAGAAGCGGCAGAGGCGTCAAACGGAAAATTCACCGCGCAGCGGATCTGGGAATTCGATGCTTGATCAGCAGGAATAGCGGGGAAATCTTGGGCGACGTATCACGGGCGTGAACCGACTCAGCGCTCCATGAGAGCGGCATCATAGATTTCTTGAATATCGGGGGATATGGTGCCCAGGAGAGGACTCGAACCTCCACGTCCATACGGACACTAGCACCTGAAGCTAGCGCGTCTACCAATTCCGCCACCTGGGCAGGTGTCGTGAGGGGCGTATAAGCAGAAGCGACGGGGGCGTCAAACGGAAAATTCATGGTTTCTGGGGCTCGTCACATCGCCCAGGGCGAGCGGCAGCTGTCCGCGACTGCGTATGTTGTTCGTCGAACTGGCGCTGGCCGTCACGCGGTTCTGAGAAAGTTCATGTTGAGCGCGATATCAGTCAGAAAGCTGCGCCAGGCGCTATGTGTGTCGTCGCTCCATTCCGGGCCGAGGATGTCTGCCAACGCACTGGTGAAGCTGTGAATGAACCCATCAAAATGTGCATCGGTGATCTGGATCGCACGATGGCGCTCTCCCTGATGTTTCAGGATCGCCGACAGTTTTTCCGGATGGTCCAAGGCTTCGATAATATGGGTGAGCGACGTCAGCAATTTTTCGTGCTGACCCGCCATATCGTCGGGGAACACCGCGCGCACGTCAGGGCAGATTTTAAAAAATTTCGCGTAGAACAGGCGCACAAAGTGATCCAGCTCCATACGTTCGCTTTCAACACTTCTGTGAATCAGGCTTCTGTCGTCCTCTGACACCATGATGCCAGTCCTCCGATCTGTCGCGGGTAGTCGACGAATTGGTATTCAGGATTGGACCCCAACATAGCTCACGGAGCTAAATCAGCCGTTAATGGCCCTGTGGGATAAGGCGCAGAGAGAGTTGTGTCGTTGTGGGTCGATTTGCGCCTTGTTCCAAAGGGCGCAGGGCGGTAAATCGGATCAACAGCTAATGTAGGAGCCAAAAGATGTCCAAACTGGTCACGATCTATGGTGGGTCCGGTTTTGTCGGCCGTTACATCGCGCGCCGCATGGCCAAGGAAGGTTGGCGTGTACGCGTCGCCGTACGCCGCCCGAATGAGGCGATGTATGTCAAACCCTATGGCGTGCCCGGCCAGGTGGAGCCTGTTCTGTGCAATATCCGCGATGATGCGTCGGTTGCCGCGGTGATGCAGGGGGCGGATGCGGTGGTGAACTGCGTTGGCATCCTGAATGAGCTGGGCAAGAACACATTTGATGCCGTTCAGGCAGATGGTGCTGAGCGCATCGCGCGAATCGCTGCCGGTCAGGGCGTCAGCGCCATGGTGCATGTGTCTGCCATTGGTGCGGATCAGGATAGCGACAGCGCATACGCCCAGTCGAAGGCCGCAGGCGAAGCGGCTGTACTGGAACATATGCCAGAGGCGGTGATTCTGCGCCCGTCGATCATTTTTGGTGCCGAGGATCAGTTCTTCAATCGGTTTGCTGCGATGACACGTTTGTCGCCGGTGCTGCCGATCGCCCATGCCGATACTAAGTTCCAGCCGGTTTATGTCGACGATGTCGCCAAGGCTGCCGTTGCTGCGGTGCTTGGTCAGGCGGAACCGGGCGTCTATGAGTTGGGCGGTCCTGAGGTGAAAAGCTTTGGCGCGCTGATGCAGCAGATGCTTGAGGTGATTGATCGTCGTCGCCTGGTGCTGTCGCTGCCCGGTCCGATCGCAAAGCTGGTGGCGCTTGGCTTTGACGTGTTGCAGTTCGTGAGCTTCCAGCTGATCGAGAACAAGATGCTGACCCGCGACCAGCTGAAGAACCTTGAGGCTGATAATGTGGTCTCTGAGGACGCTAAAGGTTTTGATGAGCTGGGGATCCACCCGGTTTCTCTGGCGTCGGTTTTGCCGGATTACCTGTGGAAGTTCCGCCCCTCCGGTCAATATCGTGAATTGATGGATTCAGCGCGCAACCTGCGCAACGATCTTTGATCTCTCAGTCCGGTTCAAAATAGCAAGGGCGCGGCACTGGTCCGCGCCTTTTTTGTTGGGCGTCGTTTGGCGCAGGCTGATCAGCTCAGGTAAGCGATGGTCAGCAATACAGTACCCAAAATTACGCGATAGATGACATAGGGTGTGAAACTGACCGAGCGCAGTAGCCGCATCATCAGGGTCAGGGCCGCAAGCGCGGCAATCATCGACAGTAGCGCCGCTATGGCCGCATCTCGCATCACCGCCGCGTTGGCATCTATGGCCACTTCAGCGCCCAGCAATACGCCAGAGGCGATGATTGTCGGGACCGACATCAACATAGAGAGGCGCGCCGCATCCATCCGGGTGTACCCCAGCTGGCGGGCACCAGTGATGGTGATACCAGATCTTGAGGTGCCGGGGATCAGCGCCAGCATCTGCCACAGCCCCATTATCAGCGCATCGCGCAGGTTCCAGTCGCTGCCTCGCTTATGTGTTGGCCCATAGCGATCCGCGACGTAGAGGACCAAGCCAAAGCCGAGCATTGTCCAGCCAATCACCTTCATCGAGCGCAGGGCGTCACTCAGTCCGCTGAAATGCAGAAACGCGCCGAACAAAACGGTTGGAATGGTCGCAACGATCAACCCCATGGCCAACCGGGCGCCGGGTGTGTCCATCCGTCCGGTCAGGGCGCGCGGCAGGCCAATCAGCCCCGCACGCACATCCTGCCAGAAAAACAGCACCACCGCCGCCAGCGTGCCCAGATGGACGGCGACGTCGATCACCTGCCCCTGATCGTCCAGCCCTGTCAGTCCGGGAAGCAGGATCAGATGGCCGGAGGAAGACACCGGCAGGAATTCGGTGATGCCCTGAATCAGGGCGATAAGGATCAGCTGAAAGAGGGGCATTATGCTCGTCCGATTGGGGATCCCGCAGGGATGGCAAAGAACAGCAGGCGTGTAAATCCGTTGATTTTATTGACCGCTGACACAAATTGGTCCGAAGTGGACCTAAAATTACTGTACATTTCCGCTCAAGAGAGTATCAGAACATAACTGCTGCCAGATTAGGTCAGTATAGTTGACTTTTAATTCGCTCCGCTCCGATCACTCAATTATCGTAGCCAGCCCAACATGGAGTCCGCCCCGTGGCCAAGCAACCGATGCTCAAATTCGTGCAGATCGACCGCGACATGCCCAGCAAACGGGCCGCAGAAGACCGCAGGGAAGATTTCGACGAAATCTATGCCGAATTCGCGGCCGCAAAG
The DNA here is from genome assembly GCF_002407245.1 of Phaeobacter piscinae. Lineage (NCBI taxonomy): Bacteria > Pseudomonadati > Pseudomonadota > Alphaproteobacteria > Rhodobacterales > Roseobacteraceae > Phaeobacter > Phaeobacter piscinae. Next base: position 3,559,124 of record NZ_CP010681.1, read on the forward strand.
GCTGAAGAACAGGCCAGCCGCTGCAGCCAATGTGGTGTGCCCTATTGCCAGTCGCATTGCCCGTTGCACAACAATATCCCGGATTGGCTGCGCCTGACCGCCACGGGTCGCCTGCACGAAGCCTATGAGACCAGCCAGGCCACCAATACCTTCCCTGAGATCTGTGGTCGGATCTGCCCGCAGGATCGCCTCTGTGAAGGCAACTGTGTGATCGAGCAGTCGGGTCATGGCACGGTCACCATCGGTGCGGTTGAGAAATATATCACCGATACAGCCTGGGATCAGGGCTGGGTGCAGCCAATCCAACCGGCGCATGAGCGTGGCGAATCTGTTGGTATCATTGGCGCAGGCCCGGGCGGTCTGGCCGCGGCGGACATGCTGCGTCGCGCTGGCGTGAAGGTCACCATCTATGATCGGTATGACCGCGCCGGTGGTCTGCTGACCTACGGCATCCCCGGCTTCAAGCTGGAGAAAGACGTGGTGATGCGCCGCAATCAGCTGCTGGCGGATGGCGGTGTTGAGTTTGTGATGAACTGCAATGTCGGTCAGGATATTTCCTTTGATGATATCCGCGCCAAACATGATGCGGTGATCATCGCCACCGGTGTCTACAAATCCCGCGATCTGGAAATGCCCGGTTCTGGTGCCACCGGCATCGTGAAAGCGATCGACTTCCTGACCGTGTCCAACAAGGCGTCGAACTTCGGCGACAGCATTGAAGAGTTCGACAACGGCACACTGAATGCCGAGGGCAAACGCGTTGTCGTCATCGGCGGTGGTGACACCGCGATGGACTGCGTGCGGACCTCCATCCGCCAGGGCGCAACCTCGGTGAAATGTCTCTATCGCCGTGACCGCGCCAATATGCCGGGCTCGCAGCGCGAAACCCAGAACGCCGAGGAAGAAGGCGTGGTGTTTGAATGGCTATCGGCGCCCAAAGGCTTCACCGATGACGGCGGCAAGGTCGCAGGTGTGATGGTGCAGAAAATGCGCCTGGGCCAGCCCGATGCGTCTGGCCGTCAGGCCCCCGAGGTGATCGAAGGTGCCGACTATATCGAACCCGCCGATCTGGTGATCAAGGCGCTCGGGTTTGAACCGGAAGCTCTGCCGACGCTCTGGGATCAGCCGGAATTGCCAGTGACCCGTTGGGGCACCGTCAAGGCGGCGTTCCAGTCCGGCGCGACCGAGCTGGATGGCGTTTATGCGGTCGGTGATATCGTTCGTGGTGCCTCCTTGGTCGTCTGGGCCATCAAGGATGGGCGCGACTGCGCCGAGGCGATCCTGAACCGCTTCAACACCGCCGCCAGCAGCATGGCCGCCGAGTAAGACAGATATTCTACCGGGCAGGTGCCGCCCCCTTGGGGCCGCCCACCGGAACGGGAGCAAGACATGACAAAATATGATGCAGAATGGGTGCGCGCCGAAGAGGCAAAGCGTCAGTGGATGGCCGAAAACGGTCTCTATGCCGAGGAGGAAGAGCATTCTTCCTGTGGTGTTGGCCTGGTTGTTTCGGTCAACGGCAAGCGCAGCCGCAAGGTGGTTGAGGCTGGCATCGATGCGCTGAAAGCGATCTGGCACCGTGGCGCGGTGGATGCGGACGGCATGACCGGTGATGGTGCCGGCATTCACGTGCAGATCCCAGCACCGTTCTTCTATGATCAGGTGCGTCGCACCGGTCATGAGCCGCGCGAAGATCAGCTGATGGCAGTGGGCCAGGTCTTCCTGCCGCGCACCGATTTTGGAGCGCAGGAACGCTGCCGGACCATCGTCGAAAGCGAAGTTCTGCGGATGGGCTATTACATCTATGGCTGGCGTCATGTGCCGGTGGATGTGACTTGTCTCGGCGAAAAAGCCAACGCAACCCGCCCGGAAATTGAGCAGATCCTGATCTCCAATTCCAAGGGTGTGGACGAGGAAACCTTTGAACGCGAGCTTTACGTGATCCGCCGCCGGATTGAGAAAGCCGCCGCCGCCGCGCAGGTCGGGCAGCTCTATGTGGCCTCACTGTCCTGCCGGTCGATCATCTACAAGGGCATGATGCTGGCTGAACAGGTTGCCGTTTTCTACCCCGACCTGATGGATGAGCGGTTCGAGAGCGCCTTTGCGATCTACCACCAGCGTTATTCGACCAACACCTTCCCGCAGTGGTGGCTGGCGCAGCCGTTCCGCATGCTGGCCCACAACGGCGAGATCAACACGCTGAAGGGCAACATGAACTGGATGAAGAGCCATGAGATCCGCATGGCCTCATCGACCTTTGGGGACTACGCCGAGGACATCAAACCGATCGTGGCCAGTGGTTCGTCGGATTCGGCGGCGCTGGACTCGGTGTTTGAGGTTCTGGTGCGGGCCGGGCGCTCTGCGCCGATGGCGAAGACCATGATGGTGCCTGAAAGCTGGTCGAAACAGGCGGTTGAGCTGCCGCAGGCCTGGCGTGACATGTATTCCTACTGCAATTCCGTTATGGAACCTTGGGATGGCCCCGCCGCGCTGGCGATGACCGATGGCCGCTGGGTCTGTGCTGGTCTGGACCGCAATGGCCTGCGCCCGATGCGCTATGTCGTGACCGGGGACGGGCTGGTGATTGCCGGGTCCGAGGCAGGCATGGTGCCGATTGACGAGGCCACCGTGGTTGAGAAAGGTGCGCTTGGCCCCGGCCAGATGCTGGCTGTCGACATGAAAAAGGGCAAGTTGTTCCACGACACCGCGATCAAGAACAAACTGGCCGCCGCGCTCCCATTTGGTGACTGGGTGAAGAAGATCAACGATCTGGACAGCACGCTGGCCACCGCTACCGAAAAGCCGCTGTTCACCGGTGATGCGCTGCGTCGTCGCCAAATTGCCGCGGGCTATACCGTCGAAGAGCTGGAGCAGATCCTCGCGCCGATGGCTGAGGATGGCAAGGAAACGCTGGCCTCCATGGGCGATGATACGCCTTCTGCGGTGCTGTCGAAAATGTACCGCCCGCTGAGCCATTTTTTCCGTCAGAACTTCTCTCAGGTGACCAATCCGCCCATCGACTCCTTGCGCGAATATCGCGTGATGTCGCTGAAAACCCGCTTTGGTAACCTCAAGAACGTGCTGGATGAGGACAGCTCCCAGACCGAAATCATCGTGCTGGAAAGTCCCTTTGTCGGCAATTCCCAGTGGGATGAGCTGGTCCAGAACCTGAACGCGCCGCTGGCTGAAATCGACTGTAGCTTTGCGCCTGGTCAGGGATCGCTCAACGCGGCCCTTGCCCGGATCCGCGCCGAGGCGGAAGAGGCTGTCAGCTCCGGTGCCGGCCATATTGTTCTGACCGATCAGCATTCGGGTGAGGGCCGGGTGGCGATGCCGATGATCTTGGCAACCTCTGCCGTGCATTCGCATCTGACCCGCAAGGGGCTGCGCACCTTCTGCTCGCTCAATGTGCGCTCTGCGGAATGTATCGACCCGCATTACTTTGCGGTGCTGATCGGCTGCGGCGCCACTGTGGTCAACGCCTATCTGGCCGAGGATTCGCTGGCCGACCGGATTGAGCGTGGTCTGCTGGATGGCAGCCTGACCGAGAACGTCGCGCGCTACCGCGAGGCCATCGACCAAGGCCTTCTGAAGATCATGGCGAAGATGGGGATCTCAGTGATTTCCTCCTATCGCGGCGGCCTGAACTTTGAGGCGGTGGGCCTCAGCCGCGCCATGTGTGCCGAGTTTTTCCCTGGCATGACCAGCCGGATTTCGGGCATTGGCGTAACCGGCATCCAGACCAAGCTGGAAGAGATCCACGCCACCGCCTGGCAGAGCGGTCAGGATGTTCTGCCCATCGGTGGATTCTACAAAGCCCGCAAATCCGGTGAGACCCATGCGTGGGAAGCGACCTCCATGCATATGATGCAGATGGCCTGCAACCGCGCCTCGTTTGAGCTGTGGAAGCAGTATTCGGCCAAGATGCAGTCGAACCCACCGATCCATCTGCGCGATCTGCTGCAGATCAAACCGATGGGTGAGGCCGTTCCGATTGAGGAAGTTGAATCAATCACTTCGATCCGCAAGCGGTTCGTAACACCGGGCATGTCCCTCGGCGCGCTGTCGCCTGAGGCGCACAAGACCCTGAACGTGGCGATGAACCGGATTGGTGCCAAATCCGACTCGGGCGAGGGTGGTGAAGATCCGGCGCATTTCGTGCCGGAGCCGAACGGCGACAACCCCTCTGCCAAGATCAAGCAGGTGGCGTCGGGTCGCTTTGGTGTGACTGCGGAATATCTGAACCAGTGTGAAGAGCTGGAGATCAAGGTGGCCCAGGGCGCCAAGCCTGGTGAGGGCGGCCAGCTGCCGGGGATGAAGGTCACCGACCTGATTGCCCGCCTGCGCCATTCGACCAAGGGTGTGACGCTGATCTCGCCGCCGCCGCACCACGATATCTACTCGATCGAGGATCTGGCGCAGCTGATCTATGACCTGAAGCAGATCAACCCGCGCTGCAAGGTGACGGTGAAGCTGGTGGCGTCTTCCGGCGTTGGCACGATTGCCGCCGGTGTTGCCAAGGCCAAGGCTGACATCATCCTGATTTCAGGTCACAACGGCGGCACTGGCGCCTCGCCTGCGACCTCGATCAAATATGCCGGTCTGCCGTGGGAGATGGGCCTCACGGAGGCGCATCAGGTTCTGGCGATGAACAACCTGCGTGACCGTGTCACCCTGCGCACCGATGGTGGTCTGCGCACGGGCCGCGATATCGTGATGGCCGCGATGATGGGCGCCGAGGAATATGGCATCGGTACCGCAGCGCTGATCGCCATGGGCTGCATCATGGTCCGCCAGTGCCAGTCCAACACTTGCCCGGTGGGCGTCTGTACCCAGGATGAAGCCCTTCGTGGTAAGTTCACCGGCAATGCCGATAAGGTCGTGAACCTCATCACTTTCTATGCGCAGGAAGTCCGCGAGATCCTTGCCTCCATCGGTGCCCGTTCTCTGGACGAGGTGATCGGTCGGGCGGATCTTCTGGCCCAGGTGTCCCGTGGCTCTGCGCACCTGGATGATCTGGACCTGAACCCGCTGCTGATCACCGTCGATGGCTCTGCCAATATCGTCTACAACCGTGACAAGGACCGCAATGCGGTGCCCGATACGCTGGACAAGGAAATTGTGCGCGATGCCGCGCGTTTCCTTCAGGATGGTGAGAAGATGCAGCTGTCCTATGCGGTGCAGAACACGCATCGGACCGTTGGCACCCGCACTTCCAGCCATATCGTTCGCAACTTCGGCATGCGCAATACGCTGCAGTCCGATCACCTGACGGTGAAGCTGCAGGGCTCCGCTGGTCAGTCGCTCGGTGCCTTTGCCGCACCGGGTCTGAAGCTGGAAGTGTCAGGTGATGCCAATGACTATGTTGGTAAGGGTCTGTCCGGCGGTACCATCGTCGTGCGCCCGCCAATGGCGTCGCCGCTCAATGCGAGTGAAAACACCATCGTTGGCAACACCGTGCTTTATGGTGCAACGGATGGCTATCTGTTTGCTGCGGGCCGTGCCGGTGAACGCTTTGCCGTCCGTAATTCCGGTGCGAGCGTGGTGGTTGAGGGCTGTGGCGCCTGTGGCTGTGAATACATGACCGGCGGTATCGCGGTGATCCTCGGGTCTATCGGTGCCAACTTCGGCGCGGGTATGACCGGCGGCATGGCCTATATCTATGATCCAGAGGGCAAGTCCGAGACGCTGATGAACATGGAGTCGCTGGTGACCTGTCCGGTGACTGTCGCCCATTGGGAAAATCAGCTGAAAGGTCTGGTCGAACGCCATCTGGAGGAAACCGGCAGCCGCAAGGCCGCTGAAATCCTGCAGCATTGGGACAATGAGAAGGGCAATTTCCTGCAAATCTGCCCGAAGGAAATGCTGAACAAACTGCCGCAGCCTCTGACGCTCGAGGCGACAGCCGTTCCGGCGGAATAGGCCCCGCCACCTCCTCTGCATGTGCCTTGGATGGGCTCCGACCGCTGCTGCGGCCGGGGCCTTTTCACATCTGGAGGCTGTTGCTGGGCAATCTCTTGCGGGCGAAAGGATTTCCCGGTTGGAGCAAGCCTGATCTCTGCCGTATAGAGACCTTATGGCGAAGGCAGCAAAATCATCCGGGGCAAGCAAATCCTCGACCAAGGGCAAACCCCGCAGCAAGGCAACTGCCAAGGGCAAGGTCCGCGCAAAGCTCTCTCCCCGTCGCCTGTTGCGGCGTTGGTTGGGGCGGGCTGCTTTGGGTTTTCTAGTTGTGACGCTGCTGCCGATCCTTCTGTTTTCGGTAATCAACCCGCCAACCACCCATACGATCTGGTCCGAATATCGCCGCCTTGGGGACATTGATCGTGAGTGGGTGCCGATCGAACATATCGCACCGGCGCTGGGGCGGTCAGTTGTCGCGGCGGAGGATGCCCGTTTCTGCCAACATTGGGGCTTGGATGCGCAGGCTATCCGCGCCGCGATTGCCGAGGGCGGCCAGCGCGGTGGGTCGACCATTTCCCAGCAGGTGGTAAAGAATGTCTTTCTCTGGCAGGGGCGCAGTTGGTTCCGCAAGGCGCTGGAAACACTAATGACCCCGATGGTTGAGGCGATCTGGACCAAGCGGCGTATCCTTGAGGTTTATCTGAATGTCGCGGAAATGGGCGAGGGGGTGTTTGGCGCCGAGGCTGCGGCGCGGCATTATTTCGGTGTCGGTCCGGATGAGCTGAGCCGCGGGCAGGCCGCCCTTCTGGCCACCGTTTTGCCCAACCCGAAGGAGCGCTCGGCAGCAAAACCCACAGCGTTCATGCGCAAACGCGCTGCGCAGATCATGGATGGTGCGGCCACCATTCGCGCAGATGGCCGCGCCGCCTGTTTCGAGGATTGAAACTTCTGCCGCTTTTGGGCATTGCTGTCTGACCCCAGCCACCCGCAACAGGAGATCCGCTGTCCCATGGCCCGCCTCTATCATGTGCCCCTCTCCCCCTTTTGCCGCAAAGTGCGCCTGTCGCTGGCCGAAAAGCGGATCGAGGTTGAGCTGGTCGAGGAGCGTTACTGGGAACAAGAGGCGGATTTCCTGCGCCGCAACCCTGCCGCCAAAGTGCCGGTCATCCGTCTCGATGGTAAGCTGATGGCCGAAAGCGCGGCAATCTGCGAATATCTGGAAGAGACCCGCCCGGACCCGTCCCTGATGCCCAGCGATCCCGAAGGCCGTTATGAGGTGCGTCGTCTGGTCAGTTGGTTCGACGATAAATTCCACCATGAGGTCACCTCCAAACTGCTCTATGAGCGGGTCAACAAAAAGGTGACAGGACAGGGCTATCCTGACAGCGGCAACGTCAAAGCGGGCGCCCGCGCAATCAAATACCACCTGGATTATCTGGCGTGGTTGCTTGATCACCGCCGCTGGTTGGCCGGAGATCAGATGACTTTGGCAGACTTCGCAGCCGCTGCGCATCTGTCGTCGCTGGATTATATTTCGGACGTGGACTGGAACCGCTCGGCCGTGGTTAAGGACTGGTACGCCAAGATCAAATCGCGCCCGGCCTTCCGCTCAATCCTCGCCGACCAGATCCCAGGCTTCAGCCCACCTGCGCATTACGCCGACTTGGATTTTTGATACGATCTGGATGTCTGATACATGGGGGGGAGGCCATTTGCCCTCTCATCGAGAATTTCGACCTCTGTTCTCTCAAAAGTCAGCGCGCAACAACTTCTGTCAGTTTTTTCTCTGAGATTAGGCGCAGTCGCTTACACATTGGGGCTAAGCAATTGTCATTTGGCGGTAGCCCTTTGCAGCGGATCATATGCCGACGGCACCCTGCCTAGCTCAGGGATCACACACCAATATCGATACGTCTAACAAGGCCGATACCTAGCATTTTTCTCCTATGCTTCGCGCGTTGACTAATCGTTAGATAGCCAAACCTCGCTTGAACCTCTGCAATTTCTTCGGAGGTTTCGACGTTGCCACCGGTGATATTGCGGGCGTGTACAGCAAGGACATTGTGCGAAGAGGTGGGTTGTCGGCACAGTTTCGCGGGCGTTGGTTGAATGGAAAGGATACCACCTGCAAGACAAATTTCAGGCAGTAATTTGGTAGCGATTCTTGCTCTTTTACTGACGGCTATGGGGTGAGGCTTTGTCGGCCAGTGTCACTGAGCGACCAGGCTGACGTGCCTTCAAAGACAGCTGTGGTGAGCGGTTTGCCGTAGCCCGCCCCTGTGTCGAGGTTGATACGATTGCCGTAATGCGTGGGTGTATCGACCGGTGTATGGCCGTGGATGATTAGTTTTGGATGCTGCTCGGTGTGTTTATGGAAGGGCTGGCGGATCCACACCAGATCGTTTTCGGCTTGCTTGTGCAAAGGAACGCCAGGCTTGATCCCGGCGTGGACAAAGGCGAGATCATCGGTCTGGTGCATTGTTTTCAACGCCTGAAGGAAGGTGATGTGGCGATCGGGTACGGCAGCTCTTGCTGCGGCATGGACCTCCTCCAGTCGAGTGCGTTCAGCGACGGCAACGCCATAGCTTTCCAGGGTTTCGATCCCGCCGATACGCTCATGCAGCCAGTGATAGCCAACCAGCATATGGGGATCTTGGCGGGGAATATCTTCCATGAACCATGCAAACATGCGGTCGTGATTGCCAAGGAGCGTGATCCAGTCCCGTCCTTCAGCCTGTCCACGGATCAGCAGATCAATGACACCGCGACTATCAGGGCCGCGGTCGATAAAATCCCCCAGGAACACGACCGGTGCGTCACGACCGCCGTCTGCTTCGATACGTTCCAGTGCCTGTTCCAACATCTCCAGCTGGCCGTGAATATCACCAATGGCGTAGATTGGGCTGGTCGTAGATCTGGTCATAGGGCAGGGGCTCCTCAGGGCGTCATCAACAGAGGTAAAACGGAAAATGCGCCGCCCTTATACTCGGGCGACGCATCTGCTTAAACCAAAACTGAGCTAGACATCAGCTGACATCGAACTGCAGGGGCTTGATCTGGTTGAAAAACTCGGTTTCTGCCAAAGCGGCGCGGGCAGCTGCGGGCACCGGTTCATCAACGTAGAGAAGCGCGATGGCCTCTCCGCCAGCCTCGGACCGGCCAAGGGTAAAGTTGGCGATATTGACGCCCATATCGCCCAGGATCTGCCCCAGTGTCCCAATGATACCCGGAACATCTTCGTTGGTGGTATAGAGCATATGCGCCCCGACCTCGGCATCAATGTTGATGCCTTTGATCTGGATGAAGCGTGGCTTGCCGTCGGAGAAGACCGTCCCGGCCACCGAACGCTCGCGCTTGCTGGTGACCACCGTGACCTTGATATAGCCATCGAAAGTGCCGGATTTATCCTGATTGGTGGTGGAAATCTGTATGCCGCGTTCGCGGGCTACCACCGGGGCGGAGACCATGTTCACGTCCGGGTTCAGCTTCTTCATGATGCCTGCGACAACCGAGCAGTTCAGTGCGGCAAGGTTCATCTCGGAGGCAACACCGTCATATAGGATGTTGATCGCCTGAATGGGTTCATCCGTCATCTGCCCGATGAAGCCGCCGAGATGGCCGGAAAGGGCGACCCATGGGCCCATGACGCGGGCTTCCTCAGCGGTCATAGAGGGCATGTTCAGCGCATTCTCGACAGCGCCATCCAGCAAATAGTTGGACATCTGTTCCGCGACCTGCAAGGCAACATTCTCCTGCGCCTCACTGGTGGCGGCGCCCAGATGCGGGGTGCAGACCACGTTCGGCAACCCAAACAATGGGTTGGTTTTGGCCGGTTCTTCGGAGAAGACATCAAAGGCCGCGCCGGCGACATGGCCAGAGGTCAGCAACTCTGCCAGGGCGGCCTCATCTACCAGCCCGCCACGGGCACAGTTGATGATCCGCACGCCTTTCTTGGTCTTCTCCAGGTTTTCCTTGGACAGGATATTCCGGGTCTGATCGGTCAGCGGCACATGCAGGGTGATGAAATCGGCCCGCGCGAGCAGCTCATCCAACTCGACCTTCTCCACGCCGATCTTGTCAGCCTTCTCCTGGCTGAGGAAGGGATCGTAAGCGACGACTTTCATCTTCAACCCACGCGCGCGATCACAGACGATGCCGCCGATATTGCCAGCCCCAATCACGCCAAGGGTTTTGTTGGTCAGCTCAACCCCCATGAATTTGGATTTCTCCCATTTTCCGGCATGGGTCGAGGTGGAGGCCTCAGGGATCTGTCGCGCGACAGCAAACATCATGGCGATGGCATGCTCGGCGGTGGTGATCATATTGCCAAAAGGCGTGTTCATCACGATCACGCCCTTTTGCGAGGCAGCATCCTTGTCGATATTATCGGTGCCGATGCCGGCGCGGGCGATCACCTTGAGGTTGGTGGCGTTGTCGAGAATTTTCTGCGTGACTTTGGTCGCCGAGCGGATCGCAAGCCCGTCGTAATCGCCGATGATTGCGGCCAGCTTGTCCTTGTCTTTGCCAAGGTCGGGCTGGAAATCAACGTCGATACCGCGATCACGGAAAATCTGAACAGCGGCTTCGGACAGCTTGTCGGAAATGAGAACTTTGGGAGCCATGGGTTAGGTCCTTCATGCGGGGGCCGGTTGGGCCGAATGTCTGGAATGACGCCGCGCTAGACGTCAGGGTATATGGTGCCTGCCCGATGTGGTTGGTCGGGCAGGCGGCGTCTTGATCAGGCCGCTGCCGATTGTGCTGCGATTTCGACCTCAAAGGCCCATTCGAGCCAGGGCAGCATGGCCTCGATATCCGAGGTCTCAACCGTGCCGCCGCACCAGATGCGCAGGCCGGCCGGCGCGTCGCGATAGGCGCCGATGTCCAGAGCGATGTCCTCCGTTTCCAGCCGCTTGGCGATTGCCTTGGCAAATCCAGCGCCGTCCTGAATGCGGGGATCGGTGAACTTCAGGCAGACTGAGGTGTTTGACCGTGTCGCGACATCCGTTGCCAGATTGGCGATCCAGGGGCGGTTGGCACAAAAGTTGAAGATCGCCTGGGCATTTGCGTCCGCGCGCGCCTTCAACCCTCCCAGACCACCAACAGACCGCGCCCAGTCCAGCGCCAGCAGGTAATCCTCAACCGCCAGCATGGACGGTGTATTGATCGTCGCCCCCTTGAAGATACCGTCGATCAGCTTGCCGCCTTTGGTCAGACGGAAGATCTTCGGCAGGGGCCAGGCTGGGGTGTAGCTCTCCAGTCGCTCCACGGCGCGCGGGGACAGGATGATCATGCCATGTGCGGCCTCACCGCCCAGAACTTTCTGCCAGGAGAAGGTGGTCACATCCAGTTTGTCCCACGGCAGATCCTGCGCGAAGGCGGCAGAGGTCGCATCGCAGATGGTCAGCCCTGCACGATCTGCTGGGATCCAGTCGCCATTGGGAACCCGTACGCCGGAGGTGGTGCCGTTCCAGGTGAAAACGACGTCATTGTTGAAATCGACAGAGGCCAGATCGACCAGCTCGCCGTAGTCGGCAGTCTTCACAACCGCGTCCAGTTTCAGCTGTTTGACAACATCCGTAACCCAGCCCGCGCCAAAGCTTTCCCAAGCCAGCATCTCCGCGCCGCGTGCGCCCAGCAGGTTCCACATCGCCATCTCGACCGCACCAGTGTCCGAAGCGGGCACAATGCCGATCTTGTAGTCAGCGGGTACGCCAAGGATTTCGCGCGTGCCTTCAATCGCGGCGAGCAGCTTGTCCTTACCAACGGCAGAACGGTGGCTGCGGCCCAAGGGCGCGCCTGCGAGTTTGGTCAGATCAAATGCGGGGGGTTTGGCGCAGGGGCCAGAAGAAAAACGCGGATTACCCGGCCGCGTTGCCGGTTGTTCAATAGCCATTACTGCTATCCTTCCAGATAAGCGCCTCTCGTTGGGGAGAGGTGTCCCACAGATAGGGCTAGTGGCTGAAATCCGACCCGGCAACAGGAAAAGCGACAGATAGCGGCCATTTTGGGATCATTCACGACCTGTTGTGACGCCTTTCGGAAACAGATGTATCCTAGGGCGGCAGGCTGCTGTGATGTGCGACGCTGGCAGCACAGTTCTAGCATCGAGGTGGATTCGAGGGCTTGGCTACAGCGGGCGTGCGGGCGTATGACGGGCGCAACCCCGCCCAAATGGAGCCTGCCGATGTTTGTTGCCACCCTGCTTTGCAATCCGGAAAACCCCTGCCTTGCGCCTGCGCTTGTCGACTCTCTGCGCAATGCCTGGGGTGGCGGGGACGCGCAGTGGCTGGCACCCGATATTGCTGCGGAGTTCTCTTTGGAGCGGTTGCCGGACAACCAATGGGAGGTCTGGGCCGATCTGCAGGATCTTGGCGTTGATCTGGTGGTTCAGCCAAGGGAGGGGCGTCGCAAGAAGATGCTGCTGGCCGATATGGACAGCACCATGATCCAACAGGAATGTATCGACGAGCTGGCTGAGGAGGCGGGTGTTGGCCCTCGTGTTAAGGAGATCACCGCTCGTGCAATGAATGGTGAGCTGGATTTCGACAGTGCTCTTCGGGAGCGCGTGGCGCTGCTGAAAGGGCTGCCTGTCGAAGTGATTGCTCAGGTTCTGGATCGTCGCATCACCTTGATGCCTGGTGGGCCCGCGCTGCTGGCTACCATGAAGGCTGACGGGGCCTATGCGGCGCTGGTGTCCGGTGGGTTCACCGCCTTTACCTCACGGGTGGCAGAGCAGCTGGGATTCGATGAGAACCGTGCCAATACGTTGCTGGTCGCCGATGGGTTGCTCACTGGCGAGGTTGGTATGCCGATTCTGGGGCGCGCTGCCAAGGTTGAGGCGCTGGAACAGATCACCGCCCGCCTCGGGTTGAGCGAGGCGGATGTCATGGCGGTCGGTGACGGGGCCAATGATCTCGGCATGTTGGGCCGGGCAGGTGCAGGGGTTGCTTTGCACGCCAAACCACCCGTGGCCGCAGAATGTGATCTCCGCATAAACCACGGGGATCTGACTGCGCTGCTTTTTCTTCAGGGGTATGCCCTGACTGATTTCAAGGGCTGATTTTATGTTCGAAGTGGGGTTTGATCTCCTGCTGCTGTTGATGGCAGCGGGGTTTGCGGCTGGGTTTATTGATGCGGTTGCGGGCGGTGGAGGGCTGATCACGGTGCCTGTGTTGTTGCTGGCCGGTGCCAATCCCATTACCGCTTTGGCGACCAACAAGATTCAAGGGTTGTTCGGAGCCGCCACCGCGGCGATCAGCTATTCCCGCGGCGGTCATGTTGACCTGCGGGCGCAGGCCGGGTCGGCGCTGATCGCGGGCCTTGCCTCAATCTGCGGCGCGCTGTTGATATCCGTTCTGCCGACAACCTGGATCCGATGGATCCTGCCGTTATTGCTAATTGGGATCGCGGTATTCTTTGCCACCAAAAAGGGGCTGGATGACAGCGACCGGGCACGGCGTCTTTCGCCGACGCTGTTTGCAGTCACAATCGTGCCGCTCTGCGGGCTCTATGACGGTCTTCTGGGGCCTGGGGCTGGCAGTTTCTACATGCTTGGCTTTGTGTCGCTGGCCGGTTTCGGCATCTTGCGGGCGACCGCACATACGAAGCTGCTGAATTTTGCGTCCAACGCTGGCGCGCTTCTGGCCTTTGCCTTTGTTGCGACCCCTTGGTGGGGTGTGGGGCTGGCCATGGGTGCTGCGCAGATTGCCGGTGCCCGCGTGGGCGCGGGGATGGCGCAGAAACAGGGTGCACGGATGATCAAACCGTTGCTGGTGGTGACGTCGGTCGTACTGGCGTTGCGGCTTTTGTGGGACATGCTGTGACCCTCTGAGTTTCTAAGCAGCGCCAATGTCTTGTCCGGGTGACGGTTCGTTTTAAATTTAACCTATCTATTAATTAACTGATGTGTTAATGTAATCAACATGACACCTCTGCTCAAATCCTTTTCCGCGCTGTCTGACGGCACCCGTATGGCCATCGTTGAACAGTTGATGGAACACGGCGAATTGCCCGCTGGGGATCTTGTGCGCGGATCGGGCATCACGGCGCCGGCAGTCTCCCGGCATCTCAAGGTCCTGCGCGAGGCGGGACTGGTGGCGCAGCGTGCCGATGGAACGCGCCGCTTGTACTCTGCGCGACCGGAGGGGCTGAAGTTGATCGCGGATTGGACCATGTCGCGCCAGTCGTTCTGGCAAAACAGCCTTGACCGGCTGGAGGCGGCGTTAAGGGAGGAAATAGAATGACAGATCTGCGATTGGAGCGCGATTTTTCCGTGTCACCGGAGCGCCTGTTTGCCTGGATCAGCGACACCGAAAAGCTGCTGCAATGGTGGGGGCCAGAGGGGATGACCGTGCCCGAATACACACTGAATTTTCATCAGGAGGGGCCGTGGTCCACGGTCATGACCAATGCGGATGGGGATCGCTACCATGTGTCCGGCGTGGTCACCCATGTCCGGCCGCCGCAATCAATCGGGTTTACCTGGGGGTGGCACGATGAGACCGGCGCGCGGGGACACGAAAGCCATGTGACCCTGACCGTTGAGGCTGTCGCGACCGGCGCCCGCCTCGTCATCGACCATCGCGATCTGGACAGTTCCGAACAGGCCGCAGGTCATCGAAAAGGCTGGGAATCAACCCTGCGCAAACTGGCGTCCAAGATCCAGTAGGTCTGGCAGGTGCAGGCAGCTGCGAGTGATTTTAACGAAGACCCAAACGGGAGAGGAGTACCCAATGCCACAGTTCATTTTTGCGTATCACGGCGGCAAGACACCGGACACACCTGAGGAGGGCGCCAAGGTTATGGACGCTTGGAAAAGCTGGATGGGAGAAATGGGCGATGCGCTTGTCGTGCCGGGCAATCCTGTCGGCATGTCCAAGACGGTTCAGCATTCTGGGGTCGAGGATAATGGCGGTGCCAATCCGCTTTCCGGCTATTCTGTGGTCGAGGCGGTCGATATCGACGCCGCCTGCAAAATGGCAAATGGTTGCCCGATGGTCGCCAGCGGCGACGGCTCAGTCGAGGTGGCCGAAATCATCGAAATGTAGGGACAGACTGTTGTCTTGAGCATCGCCCCGGGCGCCATGTGGCTGCCGGGGCGATTTGCATTCAGAACATCATTTCGGCGGATGGCCGGATGGAACCGCAATCGATACCGCGACGATTGATCAGCGGGGCATTCCGGTACTTCAGCGTTGCTGGATGATCCGCGTCCAGAACACCCAGCCCCACCAGGATGCTTGCAATGGCGCATTCGCTGGCGCGGGTGGCCCCATCCGTGATCTTGAGCGCGACGCCCAGTTTCTGCTCCGGCAGGATCGCGATGAACACCGCTTCGGCCCCGGTTTTGATAGCAACCTTGCCACCCATAGCGCGCATCAGATTGGTACAGGCACGGGTTTCCCCGGCCACCAGCTCCGGGTGGGCCATCATTGCGCTCACCAACTGCTGTGCAGCGTCAGCGTCGCGGTCAGAGCGGTCAGACGCGGCGGCGAACCAGGCCATCGCGCGGGCCAAACCCTTTACGGAGGTTGCGAAATTCGGGGCCGAGCATCCGTCGATACCGTAGCCGGGGCTAACCTCTTCCGTCACCTGTTCAAAGGCGCTGCGGCAGGCTTGCTGTACCGGGTGATCAATCTCGACATACTCCGGTCCGGCGCCCAGATGCTGCGACAATGTCAAAAAACCCGCGTGTTTGCCGGAGCAGTTATTATGTACCTGGCAGGGGCTGGTGTCTGTTTTGATCAGCGCATTGCGGGCAGGAATATCGTCGGGCAGCTGCGGGCCGCAGCGAAAATCATGATCGGTCATAGAGAGCTGATCCAGCCAGGCGTTGACGCGGCTTGTGTGGATCTCGGCCCCATTGTGAGAGGCGCAGGCCAGGGCCAGCTGTTCAGACGTCAGCCCGTATTTTGCAGCAGCACCGGATGTGATCAGCGGCAAGGCCTGGATCATCTTGGCCGAGCTGCGGGGGTAAATCACCGCATCAGGATCGCCCCAGCTGCGCACAATCTCGCCTTTGGCGTTACAGACCACGGCATGGCCCAGGTGGAGGCTTTCCAGGAGCGGACCGCGCCATACTTCGGTCATTGGTACGGGGTTGGTCATCACAAAACGCCTTTCCTGTTGGCAATTTCCCGCCAAAACGGGCTTTCACACGTGGCGATAGTTACGATAGTGTGTATGAGTACACAAGCGAGGGGATCGGGACCAGACGGCGAAGGCAACGCCGCATGTCCTCTGGCTTATTTGAGGTAAAGACAGTCTTGGAGTTGGGACAAATGACATCAAAACTCGTCCGCTGCATCGCGGGCCTGTGTCTGGCCGCAATGGCCACCAGCGCATCCGCACAGCAGGCAGAATCTGACAATCGCGTTGCGAGCAATGTCGACTGGAGCGTGTTCCAAGGCGAAAGCCCCAAGGAATGCTGGGGTGTCTCTGCGCCCAAGGAAACCGTGAACACCCGCGACGGGCGGGTCAAAGCGGTGCGCCGCGGCAAAATCCAGTTGTTTGTTTTCTATCGGCCCGAAACCGGCGACAAGGGGCAGGTGACCTTTACCGGCGGGTATCCTTTTGCTCCGGGATCGACTGTGAACCTTGCTGTGGGCGACACAGAGTTTGAATTGTTTACCGAAGGCGAATGGGCCTGGCCTGCCACCGCTGCGGATGACGCGAAGATCATCACCGCCATGAAGCGGGGCGCCAAGGCTGTGCTGACGGCGCGATCTGCCCGCGGCACGCAGACGAAAGATACCTTCTCGCTTCTGGGCTTTACCGCCGCGGTCGAAGACGCAGAAAAGCGCTGTAACTGAGGGCATCCGGTCATCGTTCCGGTGCCTCCATCAAACGCTTAGAAACCCCGGCCTTCGCCCGGGGTTTTGTGTTTGCACCACCAGAATGTCACTTCGGTTAGGCGACGACAAAAGGACAGTCACATCATGAGAAAGTACCTGCTTTCCGCCCTTCTTGCTCTGCCGCTGCCCGCCCTTGCGGATCCCGCAATGGAATGCAGTGACACCGGTTCTCAGATTGCGTTGCGCGACTGCTTGAAGGGTGATCAGATTCGCGCAAACGCCGCTCTGTCGCAGGCGCTTGGCTATGCCCGTGAGGCGGCCGCCGATCTGGACGACACGACAGGGCGCCAAAGTGCTGGCCCGGCGTTGGAGGCTGCGCAACAGTCGTGGGAGGCGTTTCGCGATGCGCATTGCGACTTTGTTGGCGCGACCTTCGGCGGAGGTTCCGGTACCGGTATCGCCATTCTGTCCTGCCGTATCAGCCTGACACGGGGGCGGGTTGAGGCGCTGATGGACCACGCAGGATAGCGGGCGGAAAAGGTCAATCTGCAGGATTCCTTTTGATCTTTGTTGAGAATCCTATATAGAGCCGCATCCACCCAAACAGACCGAGTCTTTTTGCCATGACCGCCAATGCGCCGATCACCCAAGACGTCCTGACCCTGCCCCGCAAACTGCCAGAGGGCGGCAAGATCAATCTTGTGGGCCTAACCCGCGACCAGTTGCGCGACACACTGATTGCGCATGGCACGCCGGAAAAGCAGGCCAAAATGCGGGTGGGGCAGATCTGGCAGTGGATCTATCAATGGGGCAAACGCGACTTTGCCGAGATGACCAACCTTGCCAAAGCGTATCGCGCGGAACTGGATGAGCAATTCGAGATTGCGATCCCAGAGGTGGTGAGCAAGCAGGTCTCGACCGATGGCACGCGCAAATACCTGGTGCGGATTGCTGGCGGTCACGAGGTGGAGGTTGTCTATATCCCGGAGGAAGGGCGCGGGACGCTCTGCATTTCCTCGCAAGTGGGCTGCACCCTGACCTGTTCCTTCTGCCACACCGGCACGCAGAAGCTGGTCCGCAACCTGACGTCCGCTGAAATCGTTGGCCAGATCATGATGGCGCGTGACGATCTGGACGAATGGCCTGTGCCCGGCGCGCCCAAGGATGAGACACGTCTGTTGTCGAACATCGTGCTGATGGGCATGGGTGAGCCACTCTATAATTTTGAAAACGTACGCGATGCGATGAAGATTGCGATGGACCCTGAAGGGATCAGCCTGTCGCGCCGTCGCATTACCCTCTCGACCTCAGGCGTGGTGCCGGAAATTGCCCGCACAGCTGAAGAAATCGGCTGCCTGCTGGCAGTCTCCTTCCATGCCACAACTGATGAGGTGCGCGACAAGCTGGTGCCGATTAACAAACGTTGGAACATCGAGGCACTTCTGGAGGCGCTGCGCGCGTACCCCCGTCTAACCAATTCGGAGCGGATCACCTTTGAATATGTGATGCTGAATGGTGTGAACGATAGCGACGAAGACGCCCACCGCCTGGTCGAATTGATCGAGGGGATTCCGGCGAAGGTGAACCTTATCCCATTCAATGAATGGCCCGGCTCACCCTATACGCGGTCATCAAACAACCGCATCCATGCGTTCGCGAACATCATTTATCAGGCCGGCTATGCCTCGCCGATCCGTACCCCGCGTGGTGAAGACATTCTGGCGGCCTGTGGCCAGTTGAAATCCGCCACTGAGCGTGCGCGCAAGAGCCGTAAACAGATTGAGGCCGAGGCGGGACTCAACCCCTGACCTCGACCTCCAGGCAGGTCCCCGGCTGCCTCAACTGAATATGAAATCCGATCCCGTTAGGGGGTCGGAGTAATTGGTCAGCTCCAGCTCAAACCAATTGGAATAGGAGATGGTGGTGGTGCCGTTGTCTTCTGAGATGTCCAGCTGTTCCAATCTGGTCAACCAAACACCCGACAGATCAATCACATCAGCGCCCCGGCCGAAGTCGGTGATCCGGTTGGTGTCGAAGGCATCAGACTGATCAAAAACAAATGTATCCGCACCGGTACCACCGGTCAGGGTATCACTGCCGTCACCTCCCACCAGGGTGTCGCGACCAACACCACCCAGCAGGTGATCGTTGCCGGATCCGCCGTGCAGCATGTCGTGTCCGCGATTGCCGTAGAGGACATCATTGTCGCTACCACCGGAATAGGCGTCGCCCGTGGTGCCGCCGATCAGAAGGTCGGCGCCATTGCCCCCGAATAGGCGATCCTCCCCCAAGCCACCAATCATCGTGTCGCGCCCATCCGCGCCACGTAGTGTGTCATCTGCTTCGCGGCCCTGAACGTGGTCATGGCCGCCCTTGGCATTAATGGTGGTGTTTTGGTCGGTGCCGATCACCGTTTCGGAAGCATTCGTGCTGCGAATGATGATCGGGTCGCTTCCGCCGCCCAATATTTCCCAACCCGCAAAGCTATCGGAACTGCCATAGAGATGCTGCATTGCCTGAACATCGAATGTACCCAAGTCGGTCACATAGGCAGGGCTATGATTGTAGGTCATTACGGTGTTCGCGGGCGTATCCGCGTGGTGATTCAATGTCAGACCACCGTCATGAGAGTGTTGCAGCCCGAGAGCATGACCTATTTCATGCAACACCGTGACATAGCCATAAGTGCCTTTTGTCATGACATCCGTATCAACGGTCAGGTCACCCCTGCCGGTGAAGCCATTTCCGGACATTGCGATATTGGCCCAGCCACCAGCACTGCTGCCGGTTGTGCCAAACGCATTGATCATGCCCCGTCCGTCGACTTCTATGAACCGGACGCCTGAGATGTCTTCGTAGAGAGAAAGCCCTTCGCGAAAAATATCGCGCTGGTCCTCGTCAAATGACCAGTACTCCGTCGCGCCATAAGGATCACTGACTGCAGGATCTGCAAGGCTGCCGGTCTCTGTGAAACTATATGTGATGATTGCCTGCGTCCCGAGGTCTGCAGGGGCGTTCCAGCGAAAATGATCACCATCAAGATAGTATAGCAGCGCTGAATAATCCGAGACTCTTGGCATGTGACCACTCCACATTGGGTTGCCGTCAATCTCGTCAATGAATGTGGCGCCGATACGCCCAAGATTGGGACTTTTTGCGCAGTTTTCGGCTCGCAAACGGCCTGAGAGAGGCAGAAATTACTGTTCCACCCCTGATGGTGTCGCTGCTGATCACTTCTCGAAAATGCAGTTGATTCAATGTAGTATGTCAAAGCTGGAGGGAGGCCTGGCTGCTCCTTTGCATCAACTTTCAGAAAATGACGTTTCTGCGCCGGGAGGTCACATTCAAAACAACCCTCTTAAAGATCGGAGATCGGACAGCGATTCTGATGGCTCTTGGTATCCGGTTGCCAGGTGGCAATTTCGAACTCACTGAGTTGCAGGTTTGGGTGTCGCCCAGAAATTTTCACAATTGCGGTACATTTCCGCCATTTCGGCAGGACAGTTTCCAAATCGTAGACAGTCAATGGAAGGGAAAGAGATCATGGCACGTCACACACCGGCCGCCACGCCGATTGAGCCCACCGTTTTGGATCTGGTGCGCGAAGAACGCGGCAAGGCGCTCAGCCCACGTGAATGGAAATTCCGTCTGCGCGGCTACGGCTATGCGATCAAGGATATCGAAGGGTCGCAAATCCTGACTCGCCTGCCACATGGCAAACCGCTGGGTGTCCTGCCTGCTGAATTTGCCTGACCCATTTGCAGATTTGCCGACCCCCGCCACGCGCGATGTGTCGCGCGACGGGGAAGGTCATATGATCAATCGTCGCGACCGGGCAGGCTGTCGCGCGGCGGCGCTGGTGCCCAGTTGTCGATAATGTGGATTGCCTCCTCGGCGGTTTCCACAAAACGGAACAGATCAAGATCCTCCTCGGAGATGGTGCCCGCATCCGCCAGCGCCTCCCAGTTGATGATCTTTTCCCAGAAAGCACGGCCGAACAGCAGGAACGGCACACGTTCCATCCGGCCGGTCTGAATAAGTGTCAGAGTTTCAAACATCTCATCCAGGGTGCCAAAGCCACCAGGGAACACGGTGATGGCGCGCGCGCGCATCAGGAAATGCATCTTCCGGATCGCAAAATAATGGAAATTGAAACACAGATCGGGCGTCACATATTCATTTGGCGCCTGCTCATGTGGCAGCACGATATTGAGGCCAACAGAGGCGCCTCCGGCATCAATCGCGCCACGGTTGCCAGCCTCCATCACACCCGGTCCACCGCCGGTGACGATGACGTCATTCTTGCCACCGGCGACCATGGATTTTTCGGTCATCAGCTTCGCAAACTTGCGGGCTTCATCGTAGAAATGCGACAGATCTCGCAATGTCTTGGTGCGTGCCTGATCCTTGTCCTTAGGGGCCGGGATCCGCGCACCGCCAAACATGACGATTGTGCTCTCGATACCATGTTCATCCAGCATGAGTTGGGGTTTCAGAAGCTCCAGTTGCAACCGCACCGGTCGCAGCTCGTCTCGACAGAGAAAATCCTTATCTGCAAACGCCAGACGATACGCGGGAGATTCGGTCTGCGGTGTCGATGGCACATGCTCGGCGCGATCCCTGTCAGAATGGGCATCCCGGAATCGGCTGTGGCGATCATCATTCATTGCAAACCTACTGTGTTAATTCTGAAAGAAAGCGGAGTTTCAGTTCTACCGCTTTGGCTGTCGTGGCGCTAGTCCGGAATGGCGTGCCAATAAACAGGTGATCCGCAGTGAAGCTTGGTCAGGTGCAACGAGGGCTTGCACCCGCCGGTACAGGGCTTACGGTCAGCGCGCCAATGGCAAAAGGGGACAGCATATGCATTGGACGCAGGATATCAGGGCCGCTGAGATGCGGATCCGCCCGTATATTCAACGCACACCGATACTCGAAACCACCGGTTTTGGATTGGATTACCCAATCTCGCTGAAGCTGGAGCATATGCAGCACACCGGCAGCTTCAAGGCGCGGGGCGCTTTCAACACGTTGTTGGGCGGATCTGTGCCGGATGCTGGGCTGGTCGCGGCATCCGGCGGCAATCACGGCGCAGCGGTTGCCTACGCGGCAAAGCGGCTTGGGATGCGCGCGCGCGTTTATGTGCCTGAAATGGCAGGCCCGGCAAAAATTGCGCTGATCCGGGCCTGTGGCGCCGATCTGAAGGTTGTGCCGGGTGCCTATGCCAATGCGCTAGAGCAGGCGCAGGCTTATGAACAGCAGACAGGTGCCATGCAGGTCCATGCCTATGATGCAGCTGCAACAGTAATTGGTCAGGGGACCTGTTTCGCCGAATGGGATGCCCAGGGTCTGGAGGCGGATACCCTTCTGATCGCGGTGGGTGGTGGCGGCCTAATTGCTGGCGCGATGGCCTGGTACGGTAACTCGAAGAAGATCGTGGCAGTGGAGCCTGAAACCAGCTCGGCCCTGAACGCAGCACTTGCGGCTGGCGCGCCTGTTGATGTCGAAGTCTCGGGTGTTGCTGCAAATGCACTTGGTGCGCGGCGCATCGGGAGCATCTGTTATGGGCTGGCACAGGATCAGTCTGATACCGTGACCTCACGTACCGTGTCGGATGAGGCAATTACTGATGCGCAGAACAAACTATGGCAGGAGCGTCGGCTTCTGGTGGAGCCAGCAGGTGCAACCGCGTTGGCAGCGCTGACCAGCGGCGCATATCAACCTGCCCCGGATGAGCGGGTTGCCGTGCTTCTCTGCGGTGGCAATATTGCCCATGATCCGCTGGAGGCACCACATGTCCCTTCGTGAGTGCCGTGTTGGCCTGTGGCTCGCTCACCGATGTCGCGGTGGTGTATCATGAGTGTCAGTGCCACGATCTCTGACCGTATCTATCATGCGTTGAGCGAACGGATCGTCACCGGCGCGCTGCCTGCAGGTGAGAAACTGCGCCAGGATCATATCGCGCGTGAGTTCAACGCTAGCCATGTTCCGGTCCGTGAGGCGCTTCTCAGGCTGGAGGCACATGGACTGGCCCAGTCCATTCCCCGGAGGGGGATGCGGGTGACCGCACTGGATCCCTCCGAAATACGCGAGGTCATCGAGATGCGTGTCTCGCTGGAATTGCTGGCGTTGCAAAACGCGTTTGCCCACTTGGGGGCGGCGGAGCTGGAGGCCGCAGATGCCGCGAGACTCGCCTGCGACGCTGCGACCGATATGGCAGATTGGGAGCAGAAAAACCGGGCCTTTCATCGGGTAATCCTGTCGCCCTGCGGCATGCCACGTCTGCTGGCGACAATTGATGATCTGCATATCGCTTCTGCCCGGCATCTCTTTGCCAACTGGAAGCACCGCTGGAGCCAGCGGGTCGACACTGACCACGCCTTGATCATGCAGGCCATGCGTCGCCGCGATGTGACAACAGCCTGCGATATTCTGCGCCGTCATTTGCGTCGCGTGCGCTAGGTGCCAGCTACCGCGACCGCGATTGGCCGCTGCGGAGAGGAATATTGACGCAATCCGCACATGACCCCGCGGCAAAATGA
Source organism: Phaeobacter piscinae (assembly GCF_002407245.1). Classification (NCBI taxonomy): domain Bacteria; kingdom Pseudomonadati; phylum Pseudomonadota; class Alphaproteobacteria; order Rhodobacterales; family Roseobacteraceae; genus Phaeobacter; species Phaeobacter piscinae. The sequence goes on from NZ_CP010681.1 coordinate 3,582,360, forward strand.
GGGTATGTAGCAGCGAAACCAACCACACGCCGGAGAGACCCCTGATGTCCAACGCCCAGCTGGAAACCGCAATTGAGGCCGCTTGGGAGGCCCGTGACACCATCACATCCGCCACCACAGGTGAGCAGCGCGATGCGATCGAAGAGACTCTGAACGCATTGGATTCCGGCAAGCTGCGTGTGGCCGAACGTCAGGACAGTGGCGACTGGCATGTCAACCAATGGGCCAAGAAGGCCGTGCTGCTGGGCTTCCGCATTAAGGATATGGAAGAGCAATCCGGCGGCCCGCAGGGCTCCGGCTGGTGGGACAAGGTCGACAGCAAATTCAAAGGTTGGGGTGAAACCCAATGGAAAGCGGCGGGTTTCCGTGCCGTCCCCAACTGCGTTGTTCGCAAATCGGCCTATATCGCGCCGGGCGTGGTCTTGATGCCGTCCTTCGTGAACCTCGGCGCCCATGTCGATGAGGGCACTATGGTTGACACCTGGGCGACCGTTGGCTCCTGTGCCCAAATCGGCAAGAACGTGCACCTGTCCGGCGGTGTCGGTATCGGTGGCGTGCTTGAGCCGATGCAGGCGGGTCCCACGATCATTGAGGACAATTGCTTCATCGGGGCACGCTCTGAAGTGGTCGAAGGCTGCATCGTGCGTGAAGGGTCGGTTCTGGGCATGGGCGTCTTTATCGGTCAGTCCACCAAGATCGTTGATCGTGAAACCGGCGAAGTGATGTACGGCGAAGTGCCGCCTTATTCGGTTGTCGTCGCAGGCTCAATGCCATCGAAAAACGGCGTTAACCTCTACTGCGCGGTGATTGTGAAGCGTGTCGATGAGAAGACCCGCTCCAAGACCGGAATCAACGAGCTGCTGCGCGACTGAGTGCGCAGCACAGCCTGGCAAACGGAACGCGCCCTGGAAAACGGGGCGCGTTTTCTTTTGTCAGGACCGGGGCTTTGCCCCGGACCCCAGAGGATTTTCTGGAAAGATGACAGGGGGCTACATGTCACCTTTCTCCAAGTACTCCGGGGTGAGGCCGTAAGGCCGAGGGGCAGAGCCCCCTTGACCTCAGAGGATGCCGGGCAGGTTCAGCCCGTGTTCTCGTGCGCAATCCTTGGCGATATCGTACCCCGCATCCGCGTGGCGCATGACACCGGTCGCCGGATCATTCCACAGCACGCGGCCAATGCGGCGTTCGGCATCGTCGCTGCCATCACAGCAGATCACCACGCCGGAGTGCTGCGAGAAGCCCATGCCAACACCGCCGCCATGGTGCAGCGACACCCAGGTCGCACCCGACGCCGTGTTGAGAAGCGCATTCAAGAGCGGCCAGTCGGACACCGCGTCCGAGCCATCCATCATCGCCTCGGTCTCACGGTTGGGCGACGCCACCGAACCCGAATCCAGATGGTCGCGGCCAATCACAACCGGTGCGGACAATTCGCCATTGCGGACCATCTCGTTAAACGCGAGGCCGGCCTTGTGACGGTCGCCAAGACCGATCCAGCAGATCCGCGCGGGCAGGCCCTGGAAGGCAATCCGCTCCTGCGCCATGTCCAGCCAGCGATGCAGGCCTTCGTTCTCGGGGAACAGTTCCTTCATCTTGGCGTCGGTCTTGCGGATATCCTCCGGATCGCCCGAAAGCGCTGCCCAGCGGAACGGGCCGATGCCCTTGCAGAACAGCGGACGGATATAGGCGGGCACAAAGCCGGGGAAGTCGAATGCGTTCTCCAGCCCTTCCTCCAGCGCCATCTGGCGGATGTTGTTGCCGTAATCGACGGTTGGAATCCCCGTCGCGTGGAACTCGCACATCGCCGCGACCTGCACCTTCATCGACGCGCGGGCGGCCTTTTCCACTGCTTTAGGGTCTGTTTCGCGGCGTTCCTTCCACTCGCCCATGGTCCAGCCCAGCGGCAGGTAGCCGTTCACGGGGTCATGCGCCGAGGTCTGGTCTGTCACGATGTCGGGGCGGATGCCGCCTGCCTCCGCGCGCTTCACCAGCTCCGGGAAAATTTCGGCCGCATTGCCCAAGAGGCCCACGGATTTCGCCTCCCCCGCTTTGGTCCAGCGCTCGATCATCTCCAGCGCCTCGTCCAGGGTTTCGGCCTTTTCATCCAGGTATTTGGTGCGTAGGCGGAAGTCGATCGAATCCGGATTGCACTCCACGGCAAGGCAGCAGGCGCCGGCAAACACCGCCGCCAGCGGCTGCGCGCCGCCCATGCCGCCAAGGCCGCCGGTCAGGATCCATTTGCCGGTCAGATCGCCGCCGAAATGCTGGCGGCCGGCCTCGGCAAAAGTCTCATAGGTGCCCTGCACGATGCCCTGCGTGCCGATATAGATCCAGGAGCCGGCCGTCATCTGGCCGTACATCATCAGGCCCTTCTTATCGAGCTCGTTGAAGTGGTCCCAATTGGCCCAATGCGGCACCAGGTTGGAGTTGGCGATCAGCACGCGGGGCGCGTCCTTGTGGGTCTGAAAGACGCCAACTGGCTTGCCGGACTGCACCATCAGGGTCTGGTCTTCCTCAAGGTTTTTCAGGGTCTCGACGATCAGGTCGAAATCCTTCCAGGTGCGCGCGGCGCGGCCGATGCCGCCGTAGACCACCAGCTCATGCGGGTTTTCGGCCACATCGGGATGCAGGTTGTTCATCATCATCCGCATCGGCGCCTCGGTCATCCAGGACTTAGCGGTGATTTCCGAACCGGTGGGCGGGAAGATGTCGCGAGTGTTCTTGCGGGGATCGCTCATGCCGAGGGCCTCCAGTTTTTGAGATCAGTCAGAATTTTGGTGAGATGGGCGCGCAGCCTATCCGCGCGCTCCGGCAAGTAGGTCCAGGGCGCCGCCTCTTCGCAGTAGGTCGCCTGCGCCAGTTCCAGCTGGATGGCGTGGTAGCCTTCCGCGGGGCGGCCGTAGTGACGGGTGGTCCAGCCGCCCTTGAAGCGGCCATTCAGAACCGAGGTATAGCCCTCCGCCGCTTCGCAGTTTGCCACAGTCATGGCTTCAATCCCGGGCGCGCAGGTCTTGCCCAGATTGGTGCCGGTGTTGAAATCCGGCAGGCGGCCTTCGAACAGGAACGGAATGTCGCCGCGGATCGAGTGGCAGTCATAGAGGATGGCAAAGCCGTGGATCGCCTTCACCCGCTGCATCTCTGCCGCCAGCGCCGTGTGATAAGGCGCGTGATAGACATCGCGGCGGCGGGCGGTTTCGGCCTCGTCCGGCTCCTTGCCCTCCTGCCAGATCGGCAGCCCGTCGAAATCGGTCAGCGGCACCAAAGTTGTGGTGTTTTGCCCAGGATAGAGACTGATACCGGCGGGATCGCGGTTCACGTCGATCACATAGCGGTGGATCGGCGTGCGGACGGTTGTGACCTCCTCCGCCAGCCCTGAATACAGGTCGTGGATATGCCAGTCGGTGTCGGCCAGCGCCCGTCCGGTCTCGTTCAGGCAGTCCCAGATCTCCGGCGGCACATCGGTGCCGGTGTGGGGCAGCCCCAGCACCAGCGGCGATGCGCCTTGGGTGACTTCGATCATGCGGAAACCTCCACGCCCGCAGCGGCGGCCACACGGCCTGCGCGTACCATGGCGCTAGCAGATTCAATGTCTGGCGCCAGATAGCGGTCCTCGGCCAGCGCCGGGATGTCCCCGCGCAGCATCGCCAAGACGTCCTTCAGGCGGGCCGAGGTTTGCAGTGGCGCACGCGCCTCCACACCTTGCGCGGCGCAGAGCATTTCAACACCCAGGATCACCGACAGGTTCGCGTTCATCTTGCTGAGACGCAGCGCGCCGTGGGCGGCCATCGACACATGGTCCTCCTGGTTGGCGGAGGTGGGCGTCGAGTCGGTCACGCAAGGATTGGCCAAATGCTTGTTTTCACTCATCAGCGCGGCGGTGGTCACCTCGGCGATCATGAAGCCGGAGTTCAGCCCCGGATCTGGCGTCAGGAACGGCGGCAAGTCGTGGCTGAGTGTCGGGTCCACCATCAAGGCCACCCGGCGCTGCGCGATGGCGCCGATTTCGGCCACCGCAAGCGCAATCTGATCAGCGGCAAAACCGACATATTCGGCGTGGAAGTTGCCGCCCGAGACGATGCGCCCTTCACCCACCAGCACCAGCGGATTGTCAGTGACGGCGTTGGCCTCGATCTCCAGCGTTTTTGCGGCCATCCGCAGCACATCCAGCGCCGCGCCCACCACCTGCGGCTGGCAGCGGATGCAGTAGGGATCCTGCACCCGGGTGTCGCCCTCTCGGTGGCTTTCGCGGATTTCGGAGCCGTCCATGATCGCCCGCATCTGCTGCGCCACGTCGATCTGGCCGGCATGGCCGCGCAGGGTGTGGATATCGGCGATCAGCGGCGCGGTGGAGCCCATGATGGCGTCCGTCGTCAGCGATGCGATGGTCATAGAGGCCTCGGCCATGCGCCAGGCGTCAAACAGCCCGGCCAGCGCGCAGGCGGTCGAGAATTGCGTGCCGTTGATCAGCCCCAGCCCCTCTTTGGGGCCAAGAACAATAGGCTCTAACCCGGCCGTTTTCAGCGCTTCCGCGCTGGGCATACGGGTGCCGTCATAAGTGGCCTCACCTGCTCCGATCATCGCCGCCGCCATATGCGCCAGCGGCGCCAGATCGCCTGACGCGCCGACAGACCCCTGCGACGGGATCACCGGCACCACGCCGCGTTCCAGCATCTTCTCGATCTGCTCGATTACCAGCCAGCGCACGCCCGACGCACCACGCCCCATCGACAGGAGCTTCAGCGTCATCATCAGCCGGGTCTTGTCCTCCGGCAGCGGCTCCCCCACCCCGCAGCAATGCGACAGGATCAGGTTGCGCTGCAGGGTGGCGGTGTCCTCCGGTGCAATCTTGGTGGAGGCCAGCTTGCCGAAGCCGGTGTTGATGCCATAGACCGCCTCTTGTCCGGCAGCGGCATCCGCCACCATTTGCGCCGCCGCTTCCACGGGTTCACGGGCTGAGTCGTCCAGCCGGGCCGGGGCCAGGTTGCGGTAGATATCTTCCAGCGTGGACAGGGTGACTGTGCCCGGAACCATCTGAATAATCTCGATCATTGTTTGCCCTCATAGATACGGGTGTAAAGCGGGTTGAAGCCGATGCGGTAGGCCAGCTCGCCGGGTGTTTCCACATCCCAGACCGCCAGATCGGCGCGCATATCGGCAGAAATTTGACCGCGGTCCGTCAGCCCCAGCGCGCGGGCGGCATTGCAAGTGACACCTGCCAGCACCTCCTCCGGTGTCATGCGGAACAGGGTGCAGCCCATGTTCATTGTCAGCAGCAGGGAACTCAGCGGCGAGGATCCGGGGTTGCAGTCGGTTGCCAGCGCCATCGGCACGCCATGGCTGCGGAAATGCTCAATCGGCGGCGCCTGGGTTTCGCGAATTGTATAGAAGGCACCGGGCAGGATCACCGCGACAGAACCAGATGCAGCCATCGCCCTGGCGTCGTCTTCGGTGGCGTATTCCACATGATCGACCGACAACGCGCCGTAGTGCGCTGCCAGCGAGGTGCCGCCCTGGTGGCTCAGCTGTTCGGCGTGCAGTTTCACTGGCAGGCCCAGCTCCTGCGCGACCTTGAACACCCGTTCGATCTGCGCGGGGGCAAAGGCAATGTTTTCGCAGAAGCCATCGACGGCATCGACCAGCCCCTCGGCATGGGCAGCGCGCAAGGCGGGGATGCAGACCTGATCAATATAGGCACCGTCACGGGTCTTGTACTCAGCAGGTGTGGCATGGGCGCCAAGGAAAGTGGTTTTCACCGTCACCGGGCGTAACTCGCCCAGCCGACGGGCGGCGCGCAGCATGTTCAGCTCAGTCTCGCGGTCCAGCCCGTAGCCGGATTTCACCTCCACCGCCGTCACGCCCTCGGCGATCAGCGCATCCAAACGCGGCAGCGCGCCCTGCACCAGATCCTCCAACGAGGCCTCGCGGGTGGCCGACACAGTTGAGACGATGCCACCGCCAGCACGGGCGACCTCCTCGTATGACGCACCGTTGAGGCGCATCTCAAACTCCATCGCCCGGTTGCCACCAAAGACGATATGGGTGTGGCAATCGATCAGACCGGGTGTGATCAGACGCCCCCCCATCGAAACGCGCGGCCAGTCGGCGTAGTCCTTGGGCAGCTGCGCCTCAGGCCCCGACCAGCGGATCCAGCCGTCTTGTACAACGATCAAGCCGCCAGGGACCAAGCCATAGGCAGGATCACTGCCAGCCATCGTTGCCAGTGTCGCATCACAGATCAGATAGGAATGGGGGCTGTCCATGGCATCCTCGCAAAAACGCTTGATAGGCGTAATGTATGAATCTAACATCATTATGTCTATACATAAGAGGATCTGATGCAGACAATTTTTGCACATCACGCGCGGATGCCTCAGGGCTGGGTCACCGATCTGCGCCTCACGATTGAGGCGGGAAAGATCACAACGCTTGAGCCCGGTGCGGCTGTGCAGCCGCAGGACCATCGGGTCGGAGCATTGGTGCCGGCATTGGCCAATCTGCATTCTCACAGTTTCCAGCGGGCGATGGCTGGAATGACCGAAACCCGCGTATCAGGCCGGGACAGCTTCTGGTCCTGGCGCAAGCTGATGTATCAATTCGTCGACCACCTGACGCCCGAGCAGTACGAGGCGATTGCCGCGCTTGTTTTCATGGAGATGCTGGAAGCGGGGTATGCGTCAGTCGGGGAATTCCACTATGTACATCACAAGCCGGGAGGTCAGCCCTACGAGGCGCTGGGAGAGCTGAGCAATCGCGTGTTTGCGGCGGCGGATTTGACCGGAATCGGGCTGACCCATCTTCCGGTGCTGTATACCTACGGTGGCGCGGGGCAGGTCCCTTTGAGCGGTGGGCAGCAGCGGTTTGGCAATGATGTGGCGCGCTACGCAGATCTTCTGTCCGACTGTCGCACTGCTGCGCGTAAGCATTTGCCGCCGGACGCGCGGGTCGGCATTGCGCCCCATTCACTGCGTGCGACCGCGCCGGAGGAATTGGCCGAGGTGCTCACACTGCGTGCGGGAAGCCCGGTTCATATCCACATCGCTGAACAGCCGCAGGAGGTCGCAGATATCAGCGGATGGCTGGGAGAGCGACCGGTGCAATGGTTGCTGAACAACTGCGCGGTCGACACGGATTGGTGTCTTATCCACGCAACCCATATGACGGAGGAGGAAACCCATGATCTGGCCCGCAGCGGTGCGGTGGCTGGGCTCTGTCCGATCACCGAGGCAAATCTGGGCGACGGGCCGTTTAATGGCGGGTTGTTCCAAAGCGGTGGCGGTCGCTTTGGTGTGGGGTCGGACTCGAATGTCAGAATTTCCCTCAGCGAGGAACTGCGGTTGCTGGAATATTCGCAACGGCTACGCGATCTCGCCCGCAATGTGATGGCGCCAGGGGAGGGATCGGTCGGCGCGGCCCTCTATCTTGGTGCAGCCAGCGGGGGCGCTCAGGCTCTGGGACGTGACGCCGGCCGTCTTGAGGTTGGCGCATTGGCGGATCTGATGGCCTTTGACACAACCGATGTGGCGCTCTGCGCATTGCGTCCGGATCAGTTGCTGGATGGGCTGTGTTTTGCTGCTGATGATTCTGTCGTTCGCGATGTCTGGTCGGCGGGACGCCATGTTGTGACCGGCGGGCGCCATGCGAACCGTGCACAGATCATCGCCCGCTATACCTCTGCCGTGGCTTCGCTGCTGAGAGCGCTTTGACAGGTGGGGCTGTGACACATGGGGTTGCGGCACAGGATGGCCTGTGGCAGCGGTTGAGCAGGGCACAAGAGGGGTAGAGGCATGACAGAGCGGACAAAAACCGGCTTTCAGGACGTCCGTGATGAGGTGCTGAAACGCATTCAGGACCGGGTCTGGGGGCAGGGTGATCTATTGCCGACCGAGCAGGAGCTTGCAGAAGAATTTGGCTGCGCCCGCGCCACGGTAAACCGCGCGCTGCGGGAACTGGCAGATCGCGGCATCATTGACCGCAAACGCAAAAGCGGCACACGGGTGGCAGTGTTACCCGTGAAACAAGCCAAGCTCGAAATCACCCTGACCCGCCAGTTGGTCGAGGATCGCAACGCTAATTACCGCTATGCGCTGGTCCACCGGGAGGAGGTCCCGGCGCCGGGATGGCTGTCATCGCAGCTTCAGCTGGCGGCTGACACCCCGGTGCTGCACATCCGTGCGATGCACTACGGTGACAATCACCCGTTTCAGTTCGAAGATCGCTGGATCAATATTGCCGCTGTGCCCGGCGTTACTGCGGCTGACTTCAGTACCGTCGGGCCTAATGAATGGCTATTGGCCGAGGTGCCGTTTTCGACGGCGGAACTCAGCTTTGGGGCAATTGCTGCGGATGCGGCGCTTGCCGAATACCTAGCTTGTCCGATTGCTGCGCCATTGTTTCAAATGGAGCGCACGACGTGGTTTCAGGCGCAGCCGGTGACTTTTGTCAGGATGAGTTTCCATCCGGGCTATCAGATGCGCAGCCGCTACTGACCGGGCGCGTTGCTGCGCGCGGCAGTTTGGCTTGTATTGACCAAACCCCCGTCACAGGGATATGGCGAGCGCATGGAAAAAAAGAAAATCTCCCGTCAGCAGGTCTACACGCTTGTGGTGCAGATCGGGCGCAAGGAAGGTGATGGCCTTCCCGAAGGGGCCACTGGTGCAGCCCTGATGATCTACGCCTCCGGCGTTGATGAGGCTGAGGCCGTGCGTGAAACCGTTGCTATCCTGAAGCAGGCCGACACAGCGCCGCTGGATGTCACCGGCTATGGGACTTTGGCTGACCGTGAGGCCGAGGATCAAGACATCTCGGACGAAGAGCGGGCGCTGATGCAGCGGGCGCTGGACGAGAATTCGGTGATTGTCGCGCAGATGACGCCGTTCTTTGAGGACGGGCCTGCAACTCTGCACTGATGGCGGGCGGACCTCTGGCGTCCCTGACATAGCGCGGTCTTGGGGTTGGCTTGATGCAGGCCGCCCTGGTCACGTGTGGTCAGGGCGCCTTGCCAAACCACTTACGGTAGATGTCGCCATATTCGCCGTTTTCGCGCAGGGCCAGCAGGGCGCGGTTGATCTCTTCCAGATGTGGTGAGCCGTCCGGCAGCAACAAGCCATAGTCCTCGCGCAGGAACACCTGACCAACCGCGCGCCCATGCAGGCGACCGTTGTCTTCCATATAGTGATCCAGTACGGGGGCATCGAACACCACAACCCGTGTATTGCCGCTTTCAAAATCGCTCAGCAGTGAGGCCAGATCCGAGAACCCGCGATAGCTGATATCGCGCCGCTCGAGGAAGCGGGCGGCTGTGGACTCAGCGAGGGTGCCGACGTCTTTGTCATAGAGGTCATTGACAGAGTTGATCGATCCGCTGATCGCCTCAACCGTCATAACGGCGGTGATCTTGGCAACGAAGAGAGACACCACGAACAATGAGGACACGACAAGAATCACGCCAAAGATCCGCCCGATCGGCGTGCGCGGGACCCGCTCCTCAAACCCGCCGTTGACGACGAGGTTCAATGCCCACCAGAACGACGGGAACCAGGCCTCTTTCAGAGGGCGGTCGAAATAGGGTTGTGCGCGCCGTTCCAGCCCCCACATCAGCATGCCTCCCCCCATCAGCAAGACGACCGCAATTGCGATCGCAATCATCAGATCAGCGGAGAACAGCACCCGGATCAGCGAGGGTGAACGCACATCAGCCGCCGCCACCATGATCCGCAGACCACTCTCAAAGATGGGGTGGCTGAAATCCATATCGGTTTCGCGCGCTGCGGTGATGGAGATATTGGCCGCCGCCATATCCACCTCACCCGTGCGCACCATTTCCAGCATCTCGCCAAAGGTATCGGCGCGGATCAGCTGATAATCCCACCCCAACCGGTCAGTCAGGCTGCGCACCAGATCAATGGAAAACCCGGTCTCACGGTCCCCTTCCATCATCGAAAATGGAGGCCGCGTTACGGTGCTGACGGTCAGGGTCTCGGCAGTCGCCGCCAGCCCCCACAACAGGTAGATCAGGACAAAAGGAGCAAAGAAGCGGCGCAACGGAACGATAGAACCCCATGAGACATCATTCGTTTTGTCCTTAGAATGTCCCAAAGCCTCAGGCAAGTGTCGCAGTCAGGCGATGCGCCGTTCTGCCAAAACTGCGGCATCAAAGCTGCGCAATAATGGGGCTGGATCCATGGCATGTTCGGGGAGTGTATTGCGATCCAGATGGGACAGCGCGCTGGCCTCATAGGCGCTGCGCTTTCTTCGCAGGCGACCCAAATACAGGCTTTCGACGGCCGTGCCCGCTGCGATGAAGCGCTGATGACGTGGCAGTATCAGTTGGGTCAGTTCAATCAATGGGCAAGGACCGTCAGGTCTGCTGTGCAGCGCAACCGTCGTTGGTGCGGCCACCGCAGTTCCCTGAAGCATCTCCGCTGTCAGGCGAACATCCGGGCGACCAAAGAGGTAATCCACATCCGTGCCGGAAATCACCAACCGCTGCTGTGGCGCCAGCAAAAGATCCTCAGTCAGCCCAAAGAATGGCGCCCTCAGACGCATGGGGGCATCGTGACCGGTGGCTGGGACGCGGCGGTCGATGCGATGCAGAACAGGCACGGCATCGCCCTCGGGTGTCAGCACCAGATCTCCGCGCCGCAGCTGTCCCAGCGATGTCTCTCCATCGGGGGTGGCAATCTTTGTCTCTGGTATCAGCCCGGCAAGCGGCGTTAATGGCACGATGTCGGAGTTCAGCGAAACGGCCCGCAGCCCGCAGACCTCCGCCGTGGCTGGCAGCAGCGACAGCAGTGTTTTTGCGTCCCGTACCCGCAATGGTGGAGGGGATGAAATCTCCACGGTCGCGATGTTTCCGCCCGAACCGGTCATCAGCGCCAACCGCCCCCAGCGCAAGAGGCTGTCCCAGGAATAGATCAGCCGCGCTGCATCGCTTTCGGTGCTCGGAGCGGTGCCGGCAATGATCCGGTGCTCTAGTTGGCAGCCCGGTTGGCAAAGGGTCAGCGTGATGTCACGGCCCAGATTTCGCTTCACACGCAGCAGGAGGGGCCAGTCCTCTGGATCCTTTATTGTTCGCTCCAGCAGAAGCAGATCACCGCTTGGGCGCGACTCATTCAGAGATAAATCCAGACAGAGGCTGCCCCTTGTCATCAGGGCGTCGTCGGGGCGGGCAGGACTGCAGATGTTCTGCCGCATCGCCAGTGCGACCCCCTTTCGGTCGATGCTATGTGCCGCCACCCAACTCATCAGATCAGCGCTCACCAAGCGTGGCTGAAAGCAAACGCGCCTCGTAGCTGCGCAGACTGGGGCGGGCTGCCGGGCCATAGCCCTCGCCGGTGCGGGGGTCGAGGTCCGGGAAGAGCGCTTGCAATTCCTCTAGGACACCAAGGTCAAACTGCCGACTGGTTTGCGGTCCGGGTAGGAAGCTCTCGGTCACCAAACCTTCACTGATGACCAGCTGATGATCATCGAACAGCACATGGACATAGGTGACCTCGCCACCGGGCTTACGTGTGATCGACCGGTCGTTGACCAAATCTTTGGCCGCGACCAGGACTTCATGCGCGCCAAACAGCATTTCGGCCATCCCGTTGCTCAGCAGCACGCGGTGCTGCGGCGACACCCAGAGGTCACCATGATCGCCGAGGGCACCAGCCCTGATCTGGATCGGTGCAAAACGCCCTCGCGCCTGTACCTGCCGCGAGCCGATCCAGCGCAGGGGTTGCAACCCATCGTCGCGGGTCATGACCAAATCACCGGGTTGCAGGGTTTCGACAGGGACCAGTCCCCGGTCTGTCAGCAAACGGCTGCCGGCCACAAAACAGGGAATGCTTGTTGCCTCCACATAGCCGACATCACTGTTGGTGCCATTGCTGGCCGTATAGGTGAAGGCGAAGTCTTCCACATCGCCATCACCGATTAGGGTCAAGGTGCCATTTGCATTGAGCTGGACCTGCTGGCCGGTGCCCAGCGTGATCACATCTCCGGCAACCACTGCGGTGCCGTTGATATGTGTGATGGTCAGTGCCGTTGCAGAGTTGTTGGTATCATTGGCCAGTACATTGACCACCCGCGATCCATTGGCGTCAACGCGGACAGTATCTGTTTCCGCGATCACTTCGGTCTGCGCCGAGTCGGCGGCGATCAGCAGGTTACTGTCGTAGCTGCCGTCCGACACATCGGCGATACCGATCCGTATGGTGTTTTCCACACCGGGATCGACCTGCATGGTCAGCGTCATGGTGACGGTCAGACCGTCCATTTCGGTGTTGTAATCGTCGTTGGCGTTGTCGAGGTAGATGTTGGAGTTATTGCCGGAGTTCACATTGCCCGGATCAGCGTCGCCATTGCCGATCTCCAAGTTCACCATCTGGCCATTGACCCAAACGCCGACGAAATCCTGAAACACCGAGTCTTGGTACTCAGGGTACTCCTCAGAGGCAAAGACAAACTGCATTGTCATGACGGAGCCATCGGGCACAAAGGTCACATCCAGATAGGAGGCGTCGAACGTCCGTGTGCCCGCTGCGGCATTGAAGGCCGGATCTCCATTCGGACCATTGCTGGCAGTGGTCTGATTGTTGGACTGATTGGCCTCTCCAGTGGAGTTGGTATAGGCGCTGGCTTGGCCTGTGGAGAGGATGATGCCGGTATCGGAGGGCGTCGCGCCGGGTGCGATTGTGTCACCGTCGGAATAAATCGCCGAGGCGCGGGTGTCGCCGGTGTAGCTGGCGTTTACCACCTGCACGCTGTCGCCAAAGATGGTCTCGGCCATCTGTTCCGCAGTCGCGTTGATATTATATGTCAGCTCGGATGCTGCAACCATTGCTCTGTCCCATCTCTGCACGATGAGGCACCGCATGGTCCAGGATCGTGGCACCGCTACGGCGGCTGCCAGTTGCGTCTCTCTCTCCTATAGGGAGAATGAGATAACGCTCTGCCCTGTCTGCCCTGTGGCCCCGCTGTTACGGTGGTTCCACAGCATCTGATGCTCTGCCTCGAGTCGTAATTAAGATTTCATTAACATTTCCACCGTCGGTTTGTCCGGCCCGCTTGGACGGCACGGCGGAATAACGCAGGTCTGCGCGGCATTTGCGCCACAAACTGGTTGCCGAGGCTCTCGGGTTTTCGAGCGGTGGAGCGGGCATGTGGGATCGACCCTCGTAGGTCGTGGAGATTTGCACCATGGCCCAAACCGGGGTAGCCAGTGGTCGCAGACCAGGGCCAGAGACGCACCGGCCCATATCCGGAGGACCCAAATGACGCATTCGCCACTCGACCCGCAACAGCTGACCGCCGATTTGATCCGCTGTGCCTCTGTCACGCCGCAGGAGGGCGGAGCGCTGGTCCTGCTGGACAAGGTGCTGAGTGCGGCTGGTTTCACCTGCACCCGTGTGGATCGTGGCGAGGTCAGCAACCTAATCGCCCGTTGGGGTGACAAGGGCCATCCCCGCACCATGGGCTTCAACGGCCATACCGATGTGGTGCCGGTTGGCGACACCGCCGCCTGGACCGTTGACCCTTTTGGGGCTGAGGAGAAAGACGGCTTTCTTTATGGGCGAGGGGCGACGGATATGAAATCCGGCGTTGCCGCCTTTGTAGCTGCGGCTGTCGATCTGGTGCAGACCACACCGCCTGAGGGGGCGATTCTCTTGACCATCACTGGCGACGAAGAAGGTGATGCCATCGATGGCACGACCGCGTTGCTGGACCATATGGATCGCGTGGGTGAGCAAATGGACGTCTGCCTGGTGGGAGAGCCGACCTGCCCCAATGAGATGGGGGAGATGATCAAGATCGGACGTCGTGGATCACTGTCCGCCTGGTTCACAGTCACCGGCGTGCAGGGTCATTCGGCCTATCCCCACCGCGCCAAGAACCCGCTCAATGCCATGGTGCGCCTGATGGACCGCCTTGCCAGCCACGAGTTGGATCAGGGCACGGATCATTTTGATGCCTCTACCCTTGCGGTGGTGACCATCGATACCGGCAACCCGGCGACCAATGTCATCCCGGCGCAGGCGCGGTCCACGGTCAATATCCGCTTCAACGATGCTCATTCCGGCGCGGCGCTCAGCGATTGGCTGCGCGCAGAAGCGGCGCGTGTCGCAAGCGATTTCGATGTTGATATCGGGGTTGAGATCAAAATCTCCGGCGAGAGTTTCATCACGCCGCCGGGGCCGCTGTCCGATCTTGTCAGCGCCGCAGTCGAGGCCGAGACCGGTCGCAAACCTGAACTGTCCACCACTGGCGGCACTTCTGACGCGCGGTTTGTCAAAAATCACTGCCCGGTGGTTGAAGTGGGTTTGGTTGGCAAAACGATGCATCAGGTCGATGAACGGGTCGAAATTGCCCAGATCCATCAGCTGAAGTCGATTTATGGCCGCATCCTGCGCGATTATTTCGATCAAGGCTGATCGAATATAGAAACTGATACCTGAACAGCGCGCGCCCGGGCAATGACGTCTGCGGCGTGCTTTTCACGATGACCTTGGGGGCTGGGCGTGGTAGCTCAGGCATATGACCCGTATTCCTTCCAAGGCCGAGATCCTCGACTGGATCGCAGCCCATCCGACCCATACCTCCAAACGCGACATCGCCAAAGCTTTCGGCATCAAAGGCTCCGACAGGATCGATCTGAAACGGATCCTCAAAGAGCTTGAGGCTGAAGGTCATCTGGAAAAGCGTAAAAAGACCTACCGCGACCCTGAGCGCCTGCCCCCGGTCAGCGTTCTGCAAATCAAAGCGCCGGATGGCGATGGCGATCTTTTTGCACGGCCGCTGGAATGGCATGGGGAAGGGGTCGAACCTGTCGTTCTGGTGATGCCGCGCGCATCAGACCCCGCGCTGGGCGAGGGGGACCGCATTTTGGCCCGTCTAACCGTGGTTCAGGATGCCGATTATCACTACGAGGCCCGGTTGATCCGCCGCATCGGCACCAATCCGCGCCGGGTGATCGGGATCTTCCGCAAGGGTGACGAAGGCGGGCGTATCGTGCCCATCGACAAATCCGCCTCCACGGAGTGGGACGTTGCGGAAAACGCCACCCACGGCGCGCGCGACGGCGAACTGGTTGAGGCAGAACAGGCCGGACCGAAATCGCGCCTTGGCCTGCCACGCGCCCGCGTGGTGGAGCGGCTGGGCGATCCATCGGCGCCCAAGGCGGTGTCGCTGATTGCGATTCATCAGCATGGTATCCCTGACCATTTTCCGGATGAGGTCATCGCCGAGGCTGATGCCGCCAAACCGATGGGTCTGAAGGGACGTGAAGATCTGCGGGATCTGCCGTTGGTCACCATCGACCCTGCGGATGCGCGTGATCATGACGACGCTTGCTATGCCCATGCCGATGATGATCCCAAAAACCCCGGTGGCCATGTCATCTGGGTCGCGATTGCCGATGTCGCCGCCTATGTGCAGCCGGGGTCAGCGCTGGACCGCGAGGCGCGCAAACGTGGCAATTCAAGCTATTTCCCGGATCGAGTTGTGCCGATGCTGCCGGACCGGTTGTCAGGTGACCTGTGCAGTCTGCACGAAGGGGTGCCGCGGGCCTGCATCGCGGTGCGGATGCAAATTGATGTAGATGGCAATAAAATCGCTCATCGCT
Source organism: Phaeobacter piscinae (assembly GCF_002407245.1). NCBI lineage: Bacteria > Pseudomonadati > Pseudomonadota > Alphaproteobacteria > Rhodobacterales > Roseobacteraceae > Phaeobacter > Phaeobacter piscinae. Next base: position 3,597,964 of record NZ_CP010681.1, read on the forward strand.
TTGTGCGGGGGTTGATGCGGTCGGCGGCATCCTTGCATTACGCTGAGGTGCAAGAGGCGATGGATGGCGCGCCAACGGATCGCACAGGCCCCTTCCTGGAGCCTGTGATCAAGCCGCTCTACGCCGCCTACGCTGCGTTGGTCAAAGCCCGGGCAGAGCGCCAGCCGCTGGATCTGGACCTGCCGGAACGCAAAATCGTCCTGGATGAGAAGGGCACAGTCGTTTCGGTGAATTTCCGCGACCGTCTGGACGCGCATAAGCTGATTGAGGAATTCATGGTGCTGGCCAATGTGGCAGCCGCGGAAACCCTGATCAAGAAGCGCACGCCGTTGTTGTTCCGCGTGCATGAGGAACCGGCACCGGAGAAGCTGGAAGCGTTGCGTGAGACCGCCCGTGCCGCCGGTCTGTCGTTGGCGAAGGGGCAGGTCTTGCAGACCCGCCACCTGAATGCGCTGCTGAACGGGGCCGCCGGGACCGATGATGCGGAGCTGATCAATATCTCCACCCTGCGATCCATGCAGCAGGCCTATTATGGGCCGGAGAACTTCGGCCATTTCGGTCTGGCCCTGCGAAATTACGCACATTTCACCTCACCCATCCGCCGCTATGCCGACCTGATCGTGCATCGTGCTCTGATCACCGCTCATGGTTGGGGTGATGACGGGCTGGACAGTGCCGAGATCGAACGGCTCGAACAGACTGCCACCCATATTTCAGAGACCGAACGCCGGTCGATGATGGCCGAACGGGACACCACAGATCGCTATCTTGCCGCCTATCTGGCGGAACGGGTCGGCAATGAATTTGAGGGGCGTATCAGCGGCATTGCCCGCTTTGGCGCCTTTGTGAAACTGGATGAGACCGGGGCTGATGGTCTGGTGCCGGTGCGCTCTATCGGGCGGGAGTTTTTCCATTTCGATGCCGAGGCCGGAACCCTGATGGGCGCTGATACCGGCCTGATCATCGCCATCGGCCAGCGGGTAAAGGTGCGTCTGGCACAGGCCACTCCGGTGACCGGAGGGCTGGAACTGGAATTGCTGTCGATCGAGGACAAACCGATGCCAGCGGGCGGCGGTGGCGGGCGGCGCAGCCCGGCGGGTCGATCTGTGAAACGCAAATCCGCTAAGGCAAAGGCCAAGCGCAGCAAGATCAAGCGCAAGGTGGAACGCAAGCGCCGCAGCTGATTTGACTGCGCCTTGCAGCCCTAGTTGAACCGGTCCGGGTCCCTGCGGGCCCGGTCCGCAGCAGCCTTGGATTTGTGATAGGTCAATGCGTGGCGGATCAGCCAGCCGTGGCGCAGAGGTTCCACCTCCTCGACACGGTTGAACAGGACGCCACGGGTTCCGTCGAATCTGTCCCAAGCCGGAAAACGATTGGCAAAATTGTCGATTACCCGGCTTTGGCAGTGAACCAACAACGCAAATCGCGCCTGATTGGACCGGCCCAGACGCAGTGGGGTGCCCAGCCCGGCACGCGCCGCGACATAGGAGGGCTGCCCCCATTTCAGGGTCTCCGTGACCGGTCCGACATCCGGATCGCTTTCAGCCACATCAAAGATCAGCGCGCGCAATCGCAACAGGCCTTCCCGCGTGCCCGGTGGCGCCTGATCAAAAACGGCAGAAATTTCAGCGCTGGCAAAGGGGCGGGTCATATCAATCTGGCTCCTGGGAAGATGCGTTACCCTGTTCTAGAGGTTGCTGATGACAGAAACTGTCATCAGGGATAGAGATGATGGGGCCATGTCCCGATCTCATCGTCTTTTTCAGGTTATGCAGCTGCTGCGTCAGGGCGGTGGTCCTCACACCGCCGCTAAATTGGCGCAGGACCTTGGTATTTCTGCCCGAAGTGTTCACCGCGATATCGCTACCCTGCGTGAAATGGGAGCGATTATCGACGGCGAGGCAGGCTATGGCTTCACCCTGATTGAGGACAATGCGCTGCCGCCCATGGGGTTTCGCGACACTGAGCTGGAGGCGCTGGTTCTTGGCCTTCGTGAGGTGCAGCAGATTGGTGATCCCGAGCTGGCCGACGCCGCCGCTGAGGCCTTGCGCAAGCTGCAGGCGCGGCTGCCCAATCGTCAGGCTCATCGGCTGCGACATGCGGTCTTGTCTGCCTATCGGTTTCAGCGTCCACAACCGCCGGGGATCGCCCTGGCTGATCTGCGCCGTGCGACTTGGGATGAGGTCGAGGTACGGCTGGATTATTGCGATGCCAAGGGCGCCGTCACCCAGCGACAGGTCAAACCCCTTGGCTTGGTCTATTTTGATCGCTCCACCGTGCTGATCGCCTGGTGCGGATTGCGAGATGACGTGCGGGTATTTCGCGTTGACCGAATTGCGGGGTTTGAGGCCACAGACGTCAGTTTTCGCCCTCATCGGGTGCCAATGCTGCGGGATGCGCTGGCTCAGATGCGCGCTGACCGTGCAGCCTGCGCGCCGCAGGCCGACGTGGAGCCTGATGCGTCCGAGGGGTAGCGCGGTGTTTTTGATACGTCGGCAAGCCTCCGCACATCGGCACGCCACTGCTTTGAGCGAGGCAGGGATGGGGGTAGACTGAGGCAGAGCAGATAAAAATGAGGTGTAAGATGCAGTATGATCTTGGCGCCCGCAGGCACATAGCCCTGACAGCAGCGATGTTTGCGGCCCTTGTGGCGACCGATGCCAGCGTTGCAGCCAGTCCATTGCCCACAGCCACTGGACCGCTTGTTGAGATTGCGGCGTCACAACCGCCGCAGGTGTCCTTGCGCCCAACCGCCCGCCCGGTGACGCCATCGAGCGTGGCAGCTACCCCGTTGCGGCCACGGATACGCCCGGCGCAACAGACCCCCACACCTGAGGAGCCTCGGGCCTCCCCGGCCACGCAGCGCGCCTTTGAGGCCTGGATCGCCGCGTTCAGCGCCCGCGCCCGGGCTGAAGGACTGTCGCAGGCTACTCTGGATCGGGCGCTCGCAGGTCTGAAATTCGATACGAAGATAGTACAGCGTGATGGCAACCAATCGGAGTTCGTAACCCCGATCTGGACCTATCTGGAGCGTGCCGTGTCCGACGCGCGCATTGACAACGGACAGGCTGCCCTGCGCGAGCACGCCCAGACATTGGCCCGCATCGAAGCCAAATATGGCGTCGACAGGGAGGTCGTCGCGGCAGTCTGGGGCATGGAGAGCAACTACGGCACCTTTCGGGGGGAGCGCGATATCATCCGGTCGCTGGCGACGCTGGCCTTTGACGGCCGGCGCGCTGCGTTTTTTGAAAGCCAGCTGATCGCAGCCTTGCAGATCCTTCAGGCGGGTGACGTGACGCCAGAGGCGATGACCGGCAGCTGGGCCGGGGCCATGGGGCATACGCAGTTCATGCCGACCTCCTATTTGGCCTATGCGGTGGATTTCACCGGGGATGGCAAACGCGATATCTGGTCCGACGATCCCACTGATGCGCTGGCATCAACCGCCGCCTATCTGAAGCGTTTCGGCTGGGTCAAAGGCCAACCCTGGGGTTTGGAAGTGCGCTTGCCGACCGGGTTCAACTACGCGCTGGCGGATCGTAAAATCGCCAAATCCGCGCAGGCCTGGCGGCAGCTGGGGGTGACCCGCGCTGATGGCGGGGCCCTTCCGGATCATGGCAAGGGCGCCTTGCTGTTGCCCGCCGGTGCGCAGGGGGCTGCCTTCATTGTCTACAGAAACTTCGCCGTGATTGAGCGATATAATGCAGCGGATGCCTATGTGATTGGTGTCGGGCACCTGAGCGACCGGTTGCGTGGCGCGGGACCGATCCGCGCCAGCTGGCCGCAGGACAGCCGCCCCCTGACCTCTAAAGAACGGCGCGAGTTGCAGCAGCGGCTGACTGGCGCGGGCTATGGTACCGGCGGTGCGGACGGGCGGATCGGGCCGAAGACCCGCGCCGCCCTGCGCGCTTATCAGCTGGCCATGGGGCTGACCCCGGATGGCTATCCGTCACTTTCGGTGCTCAACCGCCTGCGCTGATGGGTCTAGCTGAAGGCGGCTGCAGCAACAGCAATCGCCATCCCCAGCCCCAGACCGCAGAGACCCGGTAGCACCCAGCCCGTCTTGCCGGACCGGCGGTTGCGGTCATCGGTGTCATGGGTCTGGGCGATCAACGCCTGTTCCACAAGCGCGGGCAGACGCGGACCAAAACGGGCCATCACCTTGGCCGTGCTCATCAAATCATTGACGATTGCCCGGGGGCCGATGGATTTCTTGATGTAATCCTCCACCACGGGGCGGGCCGAATCCCAGATGTTGATATGGGGGTCCAGTGACCGCGCCACACCTTCCACCACAACCATGGTGCGTTGCAGCAGGATCAACTCGGTCCGGGTTTCCATGCCAAAGCGCTCGGTCACCTCAAACAGGTAGTTGAGCAACCGCCCCATGGAGATATGGGTGGCATCCATGCCAAAGATCGGTTCTCCCACCGCGCGCAGGGCGCGGGCAAATTCATCGACATCGCGGTCGGCAGGCACATATCCGGCCTCAAAATGAACCTCGGCGACACGCTTGTAGTCCCGTTTGATGAAGCCAAAGAGAATCTCGGCGTAGACCCGGCGGGTGTATTCGTCGATATGCCCCATGATGCCAAAATCATAAGCGATGATATCACCATTGGCCGCGACCTTTAGGTTGCCCTGATGCATGTCCGCATGGAAATAACCATCGCGCAGGGCATGGCGCAAGAATAGCGACAGTACACGCTCCGCCAACACCCGACGGTCATGTCCGGCGGCATCCAGCGCGGCGTTGTCACCAAGCGGCAGCCCGTCGGCCCAGCCCAGTGTCATCACGCGGCGTGCGGAGTGATTCCACAGAATCTGGGGCAGCTGAAACCCGGTGTCGTCCTTGGTATTGGCGGCAAACTCGGAGGCGGCCGCACTTTCCAATCGCAGATCCAGCTCTCCTTGCACAACCCCATCGAAATGTTTGATCACGTCCATCGGCTTCAATCGCCGCGCACCGGGCGCAAAGAGGTCGGCAATGCGTGCCGCAAAGTAGAACGCGTCCACATCTTTGCGAAACGCGCGTTCGATGCCGGGGCGCAGAACCTTCACCGCAACTTCGCGTTCGTTATCGACCAGACGCGCCCGATGGACCTGCGCAATGGAGGCGGCAGCGATCGGTTCGCTGAACTCGGAATAGATCTGCTCGACCGGTTGACCCAGTTCCTGCTCAACCTGCGCCATGGCTTCCGCACGCGAAAACGGCGGTAGCTTGTCCTGTAGCACGCGCAATTGTAGCGCCAGATCATCGCCCACCACATCGGGCCGCGTCGACAGGACCTGTCCAAATTTGATGTAGGCCGGCCCCAGCGCCGTCAGCGCGCGGGTGGCCGGTGGCATATTGGGATCGCCCTTGTAGCCTAGCCATTTGAAGGGCCAGCCAAGGGTGCGGGCCAGAATGCGCAGGGGTTTTGGCGCTTCAAACGCATCCAGTACGACATTCATGGCGCCCGTGCGCTCGAATGTGGCGCCTGTGCGGATCAGGCGGATAATATTGTGGGGGCCACGCATGGTTCAGATCTTCCAGCCGGAGTGCAGCGCCGCGATGCCCAGCGACAGGTTGCGGTATTTTGCGTTGGCAAACCCGGCTTCGCGCAGCATCGATAGGAACGTGTCCTGATCCGGGAAATTACGGATCGATTCGACCAGATATTGATAGCTGTCATAGTCGTTCGCGATCATCTGACCCATGCGGGGAATGACGTTGAAGGAATAGAGGTCATAGGCCTTCTGCATTGCCGGGTTTGGCAGTTGGCTGAATTCCAGCACCATCAGCCGCCCGCCAGGTTTCAGCACCCGGTAAGCCTCATTCAGCGCTTCCTGAGGGCGGGTGACGTTCCGAATGCCAAAGGAGATGGTGTAGACGTCAAAGGTATTGTCCTTGAACGGCAGCGCCATGGCATCACCGGTGACCCAGTCCAGACTGTCGGCCATCTGCGCGGCCTCAGCCCGTTTGCGGCCCTCTTCCAGCATTGGCGCGGTCAGATCCAGTACGGTGGAATGGCCATAGCCCGCGCGCTTCAGGAATCGGAACGAGATATCGCCGGTCCCACCGGCCACATCCAGAAGGCGCTGACCGGGGCGCGGTGACAGCCAGTCCATCATCGCGTCTTTCCAGATCCTGTGGATGCCCATGCTCATGACGTCATTCATCACGTCATATTTTGACGCGACTGAGTTGAATACGCCCTGCACGCGCCCCGCCTTTTCCGACTCGGGCACGGTTTCAAACCCGAAATGGGTGGTATCTTCAGATCTCTGGGTCATGCGGCTTGCCGTTTGTTGTGTGTCGCCCCAGTTATAGGGCGCTGAGAGGGCGGTACAATGCGGCCCTTCGGCCCCATGTTGGTGCAATGTGTCAGGAGGGATGTAATGCCAGAATTGCCCGAGGTCGAGACGGTGCGCCGCGGATTGTCCCCTGCGATGGAGGGGGCGGTGATCGAAAAGGCTGCCATCAATCGACCAGATCTGCGCTGGCCCTTTCCCGAACGTATGGCCGAACGGCTGACCGGGCGCCGTGTCACCGCGCTGCGACGGCGCTCCAAATACATCCTGGCCGATCTGGACAGCGGCGAGACGCTGCTGGTGCATCTTGGCATGTCGGGGCGTATGACCGTGTCTGGTGATCCTCTGGGCCAGTTCGTTCATGATCACCCGCAGGCGCAGAAACACGACCATGTGGTGTTCGACATGGACAATGGTGCGCGCATCACCTTCAACGATCCGCGCCGCTTTGGCGCTATGGACCTGCTTGAGACGGCCACTGCGGATCAGCACAAGCTTCTGGCGGTTCTCGGGCCGGAACCGCTTGGCAACAGCTTTCACGAAGAACACCTGATCGCGGCCTTCAAGGGGCGCAATACGCCGGTGAAATCGGCGCTTCTGGATCAGGGAATCATCGCGGGTCTTGGCAATATCTATGTCTGCGAGGCGCTCTTCCGTGCGGGAATATCGCCCAAACGCAAGGCCGGGCAGATCGCCGCGCTGCGGGTTGGCGCCTTGGTTCCGATCATCAAGGACGTGCTGACGGATGCCATCAAGGCGGGTGGCTCATCACTGAAGGATTTCCGCCAAGCTGATGGAGAACTTGGATATTTCCAGCACAGCTTTGATGTCTATGGCCGCGAGGGAGAGCCCTGCCGACGGGCGGGATGCGATGGTACCATAGGTCGGATCACCCAGTCGGGGCGCTCTTCCTTCTACTGTGGCAAATGCCAAAGATAGCTTGAATGCGATGTGTCGCGTGATAATGACTCTTCCCTGAACGGAACAACCGAAAGCGACTATCATGGCCTATGAGACGATCAACGTCGAAGTGCAGGACCACGTTTGCCAAATTAAACTGAACCGGCCCGAAGCGTTGAACGCGCTCAATTCCGAGCTTTTGAGTGAGCTTTGCACTGCCCTGGAAGAGGCGGACGCCAGCGACAAGGTGCGCTGCATCATCCTGACCGGGTCGGAGAAGGCCTTCGCCGCAGGCGCCGATATCAAGGAGATGTCGGAAAAGAGCTTTACCGAAGTGTTCTCAACCAATCTGTTTGCTGGCGTGAATGACCGCGTCAGCGCGATCCGCAAGCCGATCATTGCAGCGGTGGCAGGCTACGCGCTTGGCGGCGGATGTGAGCTGGCAATGCTTTGCGATTTCATCATTGCCGCAGATACCGCCAAATTCGGCCAGCCCGAGATCAATCTTGGCGTGATTGCTGGTATCGGCGGCACCCAGCGCCTGACCCGCTTTGTCGGGAAGTCGAAATCCATGGACATGAACCTGACCGGACGCTTCATGACCGCTGAAGAGGCTGAGCGCGCAGGGCTGGTGTCTCGCGTGGTGCCCGCCAAGAAGTTGTTGGATGAAGCCACCGCAGCGGCGCATAAAATTGCCGAGAAATCCTTGCTGACAGCGATGGCAGTCAAGGAAACCGTGAATCGCAGCTATGAGCTGCCGCTGAACGAAGGGCTGCTGTTCGAACGCCGCGTTTTCCACTCGATGTTTGCCACTGAGGATCAGAAAGAGGGCATGGCCGCCTTCCTGGAAAAGCGCGAAGCTCAGTTCCGCGACAAGTAAGCCTGTTCACAGGCTGTGGCGACGCAATCTGCGGCGTCTCTTTTCGAGATATGAAACGGGCAGGCGCTGGCGTCTGCCCGTTTTCCGTTGGTACTGCGGCAGCGTGCGGGAACCGGGAAGGGCGAGCAGCTCCGACATGGCTTGCATTCCTCGGGGTTTGACGTTACTACCCGCCGCCATACATGCGCGTGCAGCCCGCTTGGCTAGAATCACACCGGTGGATCGGATCCGGGTTCGGCTGGCATTGCGCCTATTGAAAACACGAAACCAAAGTTAGGTCCTACACCATGGCAAATTCGCCTCAGGCAAAAAAGCGCGCCCGTCAGAACGAGAAACGCTTTGCTGTCAACAAAGCCCGTCGTTCGCGCATCCGTACCTTCCTGCGTAAAGCTGAAGAAGCCATCGCATCTGGCGATAAAGATGCAGCAGCAGAAGCTGTGCGCGCTGCTCAGCCTGAGCTGATGCGTGGCGTGACCAAAGGCGTTTACCACAAGAACACTGCAGCGCGGAAAATCTCCCGCCTGACCGCACGCGTCAAAGCGCTGGGTTAAAACCGGGTATTCGAGGGAGCGGCTGATTCCATCGCACCCGCGCTGAGCGCTCCCCCGACAAGCCGTAAAAATGACAAAGGCGTCGCGTTCCGCGGCGCCTTTTGCATTTTGGTCACAGCTGATGCGACCTCGGCGGGCGCAGGGGATTCTTTGCGACCAATCCCTGAGTCAACATCATAGTTTCGTTGCTGCGACCCCTTCCGAATTGCTACCACTGTTACAGCGATTCACTCGCTGGGGGGACAGGCTGCTCAAGGTATCCTTGATGGGACTCAAGGACGCTGATTGCGCTGGTACACAGGCATTTCAATGCTCCGTGCACCGCGCTCCTGCTGTGTTTCTGGATCAATCCAGACGGCAGGCCTGTTCCAATTGTGTATGTATTTGGTTCGTCTATTCGACCGTTGCAAATTTGCTTGCCGGTTGATGTTAACGCGATCCCGAACTTTGCCTTCTGCGAGGCAGTGCTGCTCCGGTTGCCGGTCAGTACACACATCCGCTGTGCGTGAACGTCGTCTGGGTTTTGAGCCAGGCTGGGGATGAAACAAGAGGCCAAATAAGGGCCGATGCTATTGGGACGCGTGAGGCGCAGA